>JAGODF010000311.1 GCA_017998375.1 Spirochaetota bacterium | reverse complement strand
ACACTGCCGTAACACCGCCGAAACACGCGCGTAACATCCGGAAGCTCATTATTTCCATCACGTTAAATAGCGCCGCATTCCCGCCTGTTTTCATCCGCGAAAATTGACAGATCGCGCCCCTGCTGCTTTCCTGTTCTTAGTGAATTATCATCCATGATTTCAGGAGGTTTTCTCATGGAAAGAATCGTAGCAAGCGACGTCGTGTGGGTCCTCGTATCCACCGCCCTCGTCATGATGATGACGCCGCTCCTGGCTTTTTTCTACGGCGGCCTCGTACGGAAGAAAAACGTGCTCTCGGTGCTCATGCAGTGCATGGTGATACTCTGCCTGATATCGGTCCAATGGGTGCTCTACGGCTACAGCATCGCCTTCGGCCCCGACCATGGCGGCATCATCGGCGGCCTGGAATGGCTGGGGCTGCGGGGCGTGGGCCTTGAGCCGCACGACACCTATTTCAACACGGTGCCACACCAGCTCTTCATGGCGTTCCAGATGATGTTCGCCGTCATCACGCCCGCGCTGATGATAGGCGCCTTCGTGGAGCGGATCCGGTTCGCCGGCTTCGCGGTGTTCATTCTGCTCTGGGCGACCCTGGTGTACGATCCCATGGCGCACTGGGTCTGGGCAAAGGGCGGCTGGCTCGCCTCGATGGGCGCGCTCGACTTCGCCGGCGGCACGGTGATCCACGTCAACGCCGGTATCGCCGCGCTGGTCTTTATCCTCCTCCTGGGCAAGAGGCACGGAGGGGAGCGCCACTACGCGCCGCACAACCTGCCCTTCGCGGTCCTGGGCGCGGCGATGCTCTGGTTCGGCTGGTTCGGTTTCAACGCGGGAAGCGCCGGCTCGGCGGGCGGCGTGGCGGTATCGGCCTTCGTGAACACCAACACGGCCGCCGCGGCGGCGGGCGTCACCTGGATGCTGCTGGACTGGATCATGAACAAGGTGCCCACCATGCTGGGCGTGGCGACGGGCCTCGTCGCGGGCCTTGTCGCGGTGACACCGGCCGCGGGATACGTAACGCCCATGGCGGCCCTCGCCATCGGGGCGCTCTCCGGCATCGTCTGCTTTTTCTTCGTCACGAAGGTGAAGGCGAAGTTCGGCTACGACGACTCTCTCGACGTGTTCGGGGTGCACGGCGTCGGCGGGATCGTGGGCGCCCTCGCGACCGGCCTCTTCGCCACGAAGACCATCAACCCGGCCGGGAACGACGGGCTCTTCTACGGAAACGCCCACCAGCTCTGGGTTCAGTTCATCACCACGCTGGTCGCCATCGGCTATTCCGCGGTGATGACGCTCATCCTGTACAAGCTGGTCGACTGGATCATAGGGATGCGCGTGGAGCGGCGCGACGAGAACATAGGGCTCGACCTGACGCAGCATGGAGAAACCGGCTACACCCTCCACGAATAGGGATGGCCGGACAAAGGAGATGAAGGAGGAACCGACATGAAGTACATAATCGCCGTCATACGGCCCCACAAGCTCGAGGACGTGATGCGCGAGCTGGACGGGGAAGAGATATATTTGAGGACCGTCACCGAGGTCCTGGGCTGCGGCCGCCAGAAGGGAGTACCCGAGGTCTACCGCGGCGTGAAGGAGGTGGGCACACTCCTCCGGAAGGTGAAGCTGGAGATCGCCGTCAACGACAGCTACTCCGAGCGCGCCATCGCCGCCATCAACCGCGGGGCGCGCGAGGGGGAGATAGGCGACGGCAAGATTTTCGTGCTTGACCTGGCGGACTGCGTGAGAATAAGCAGCGGTGAGCGGGGCGGCGAAGCCATCGGCTGAACCGCGCCGCGATACACATTGATGAGGGGAAGACCATGTGCGGAATTATCGGCGTATTCGACCTGAAGACTTCACCGGGGGACCTGCGGCCACAGGTCCTCGACATGTCCAAGAAGCTCCGGCACCGGGGCCCCGACTGGTCGGGGATATTCTCCTGCGACAGGGCCATACTCGCCCACGAGAGGCTTGCCATCGTGGATCCCCAGTCTGGGGGCCAGCCGCTCGTCAGCCCCGACGGGAACATAGTCCTGGCGGCCAACGGCGAGATATACAACCACCGGGAGATACGCGCCCGCATCGGCTCGTCCTACGCCTTCAGGACCGACTCCGACTGCGAGGTCATCATCCCCCTCTACCTCGAAAAGGGAGCGGACTTCCTGGAGGACCTCAACGGAATCTTCGCCTTCACTCTCTACGACAGGGCGAAGGACCGCTACCTCATAGGGCGCGACCACATGGGCATCATCCCGCTCTACACGGGGCGCGACACGCTCGGCACGCTGTACGTCGCCTCGGAGCTGAAGGCGCTGGAGGGAGTGTGCAACACAATCCAGGAGTTCCCCCCCGGGCACTATCTCCTGAGCGGCGACGGTGAACCGAAGCGCTGGTACGCACGCGACTGGATGGAGTACGGTGCCGTGGAAGCGAACGGAGCCTCCATCGACGAACTCCGCGCCGCCCTTGAGGCGGCCGTCCACCGCCAGCTGATGTCCGACGTACCCTACGGCGTGCTCCTCTCAGGCGGCCTCGATTCTTCCATTATATCGGCCGTGGCGAAAAAATTCGCGGCGCGCCGCATCGAATCGGAGGACACGCAGGAGGCCTGGTGGCCCCAGCTCCACTCCTTCGCGATTGGCCTCAAGGGATCGCCGGACCTGGAAGCGGCTAGGAAGGTCGCCGACCACATCAAGTCGGTCCACCACGAGATCCACTTCACCATCCAGGAAGGCCTGGATGCCCTGCGCGACGTCATCTACCATATTGAAACCTACGACGTGACGACGGTGCGCGCCTCGACGCCCATGTACCTCATGGCGCGGGTGATAAAATCGATGGGCGTGAAGATGGTCCTCTCCGGGGAGGGGGCGGACGAAGTCTTCGGGGGATACCTCTATTTCCACAAGGCTCCCAGCGCCCGCGCCTTCCACGAGGAGACGGTGCGCAAGCTCCGGAAACTGCATCTCTACGACTGCCTGCGCGCCAACAAGTCACTGGCCGCCTGGGGCGTGGAGGGGCGCGTTCCCTTCCTCGACAAGGAGTTCCTGGACACGGCCATGCGCCTCAATCCGAAGGACAAGATGACCGGCCAGGGTCGCATGGAAAAGTGGGTGCTGCGGAAGGCCTTCGAGGATTACCTCCCCGAAAGCGTGGCGTGGCGCCAGAAGGAACAGTTCTCCGACGGCGTGGGCTACGGCTGGATCGACACCCTGAAGGAGATGACGTCGAAGGCGGTCACCGACGAGCAGATGGCCAGCGCGAAGTACCGCTTCCCCATCCAGACGCCCATGACCAAGGAGGAGTACTTCTACCGGAGCGTCTACAGCGAGCACTTCCCTTCAGACTCGGCGGCTCTCTGCGTCCCCTCCGTCCCCTCCGTGGCGTGCAGCACCGCCGAGGCGCTGGCCTGGGACGAGGAGCTCCGGAAGAACATCGATCCCTCGGGGCGCGCGGTGCGGCAGGTGCACCGGCAGGCGTACTGAAACACAAGCCCCTCCCATCGGCCAAATCGAGTAGGAGGGGGGCTTACGCCCCCCGTCCTCTCACACCACCGTACGTACCGTTCGGTATACGGCGGTTCCTACACTGTACAAACACAGCCTGTCGACCATTGACACGAGGCCAAGGGCATCGAAGTATTTCTTTCGGAAAGCATCATTCATGTGGCTTGCCCCGGCGTTCCACCACGGGCCATGGCCATTGTACGCAGAAAGGGCCGCGCGTTGCTCGTCCAGCCCTCTGTTCATGAGTTTAGCCTTCCTTGTACGAGGTCGCTTCCACTGACGCCAGAGTATGCATCGGAGTCTCCGGCGAATCCATCCATCCATGTCTTCGGCAAAGGTTTTCACTTCGGCGAGCGAGAAATAGTCGATCCATCCACGAATGACCGGATTAAGGTCTTTCGTGATGTGGTTCTTTACATTTCTTCCCCGCCCCTTGCGGAAGATCAATTTCAAGTTTGCCCTGCATCTCCTGACAGTCTCCCTCGGAACACGTATTCGTGTGTTCTTGTCGGCGGTGAACGAGTACCCGAGAAATTTCCGCCTCCATGGCCGGTCTACCGCGCTTTTCTCGCGATTGACCCGCAATTTCAGCTTCGTTTCCACGAATCTCGTTACCGAGGCCATGACTCGTTCCCCCGCTTTCCTGCTTCTGACATAGATGTTACAGTCATCCGCATAGCGGCAGAACGAATGGCCTCGCCGTTCGAGCTCCTTGTCAAGCTCGTCGAGCATAATGTTCGACAGAAGCGGCGACAGGTTCCCGCCCTGCGGCGTCCCCTTGTCCCGCCCCTGAACGTCGCCGTCCCGCAATATCCCGGCTCGGAGGTACCGGCGGATGAGGGTAAGCACCCTCCAGTCCTTTACCTTCCGGGATATGCGGTCCATGAGAAGATCGTGGTTCACCTCGTCGAAGAATTTCGCCAGGTCCACATCCACCACCCACCGCTTCCCTCCGAGTTGGTGTTCCTTCGCTTTCAGGACCGCCTGGTGGGCGCTCCGTCCTTCCCGGAATCCGAAACTCGATTCGGAAAAGTGGGGATCAAACAGCGGATTAAGGACCTGGTAAAGGGCCTGCTGGATCATCCTATCCACCACGGTCGGGATTCCCAATTGCCGCTTCCCACCGCCCGGTTTCGGTAGTTCCACCCCGCGTACCGGCTGTGGATAGTATGTCCCGCAGAGCAGTTGCCCTTTGATCGTTACCCAGTGCTCTTTCAGAAAAGCGCCCAGTTCCTCAACGGTCATCCCGTCGA
>JAGODF010000310.1 GCA_017998375.1 Spirochaetota bacterium | reverse complement strand
CGATGCGCCTCCTGCCACGGCGACAAGAAAAACGCCATGACCACGGCGATGACCGAACGGGTGGCGGGGAAAATGCCCATGGGCCAGTGCATGGACTGCCATGACGCCCTCCGGATCAGCAACAAGTGCCTGGTGTGCCATGACTGATCGAACCCGAGATAACCAATAATTGAAGGCGAGGTAAGCGAACTCATGAAAAAGATCGAAAGAAAGGACTTCCTGATGATGGCGGGCGGCGCGGTTGCCGGTACCGTCGTGGGCGCCACCGTTTCCGGATCACCCTTCCTCGGGCTGCAGTGGCTCGTGGAGTGGACCCAGGATCAGTACCGTCCCGGCGGCGGCGAGGAGAAGTTCCACCAGGGAATCTGCAGCGCCTGCGGCACCGACATATCCGTGCGCATGATCGCCGACAGGGCGGTGAAGGTGGAGACCGCCAACGCCGGCTGTCCCGTATGCCAGACCCTCATACAGTTCCTCTATCATCCCGATCGTGTGCAGAAGCCCCTCAAGAGGATAGGCGGGAAGGGATCCGGCAAGTTCGCCCCGGTGGAATGGAGCGAGGCCATCAGGGACATTTCCGAGAAGATAAAGGCGCTCCGCACCCAGGGAAAGCCCCAGGCGGTTGCGGCCGTCAACGGACCCCACAACCCGGTGACCAGCGCCATGATGGCGCGGCTCCTTGCGGCAATAGGCAGCGGCCACGTGTATGATGAGCCTTCGTTCGGGACGCTCTCCGCGAAGGCGGCGCAGCTCACCCAGAACAACGAGGGCGCGCTGGATTACGATTTCGAAAACTCCGACTACGTGCTGAGCTTCGGCGCCCGCCTCTTCGAGGGATGGGGCAACCCGGCGCGCATGCACAAGGTTTTGAACAGATGGAAGACCGCTGGGACGAAGTTCGTCCAGGTCGATACGCTGGGAACCAGGACCGCGTCGCTTGCGACGAAGTGGGTACCCGTGAAGCCCGGCACCGAGGCCATTCTCGCCCTCGGCATCGCCTACAAGCTGATCATGAACTACGGCCGCGCCGGCAACCTGCCCGAGCTCGGCCGCTGGCCCGGTATCAACGACTTCGCCCCGGACAAGGTGTCGGCGCTGACGGGAGTGCCCGTTGCGCAGATCGACGAGATCGCCCGCGAGTTCGCGAACGCGCGCCGCGGCGTCGCGGTGGCCGGAAGGGGCGGGCAGATGGTATCATCCTCCGTCGCCGAGATTATCGCGGTGCAGTGCCTGAACAAGCTCACCGGGCGAATGGGAGTTCCCGGCGGCGTGTTCGTGAACGTGAAGAACGACAGGCTCGGTGCCGTGCGCCAGGACGCTGTTGCCCAGGCGGGCATCAGGAACACCAGGAAGGCGAAGGGTCTCGATGAGTTCATCAAGAGCGGCGACAAGCCGGAGCTCCTGTTTATCAACGACGCCAACCCGGTGCACCGCAGCGCGCTGGGCAAGGACCTGGCGAACAAGATGAAGGAAATCCCGATGGTGGTGGCGATCATGACGCTGAAGAACGACACCGCCCGCTACGCCGATTATATCCTCCCCTCCTTCACCGTCCTCGAGGCGAAGACGGGCAGGGGCGAGGCTGTGGTGGCGAAACGTTTCGATTCCAAGCACGGCGCGGACATCATCATGGATATCGCGAAGAGCGTGGAAGGCGTCGCGGCCTCCTTCACCTGGGGCGGATACGCCGACGTGGCGAACCTGGTCGGGTCCGCCAGACGGCCTCTCGGCAACTTCGCGCTGAACATGGACGTCATCCGGACCTATCTCGACACCCTGAAGAAGGGCATGGAGGGGCAGGCGGCGCAGTTCCCGCTGGCGCTCATCCCTTACGAGATACCGCTGGTGGGCAACGGCGACGGTCTTGCGCTCCCCTATGTGCTCAAGGGGATCGGCCGCGAGGATTACGCCTTCGAGAAGATGATGGCGCAGATCAATCCCGATACCGCGAAGGAGCAGGGCGTGTGCAACGGGTCGCGGATCGACATCGAATCCAGGCGCGGCGAGGTGGGTACCGTCAAGGTCCATGTCACCAAGACCGTGGCTCCCGGCGTCATCGCGGTTCCCATGGGGTTCGGCCACGACTGCTACTCCGAATACGCGGAAGACAAGGGCGTCAATCCCCTGCGGATAATGTCGGACACTATCGATCCCGAATCGGGTACCGCTGACTGGTGGTACACCAGGGTTAAAATCAGCTAAGGAGCGGAAATCATGATGACTGTCAGATGGGGAATGTCCATAGATCTCGATAAATGCACCGGGTGCGGCGCGTGCCAGGTCTCCTGCATGCAGGAGAACAACATGCCCATATTCGATGAGGACTCCGATATACCCAAGCGCGTGACCTTCCTGGACCTCATGAAAGTGACCAACGACTTCCAGGGTGACAAGAAGTACGGCGAGGTCCAGACGGCCTTCGTGCCGAAGATGTGCATGCAGTGCTCGGGCAACGATCCGCAGCACCCGCAGCCTCCCTGCGTGTCGGTGTGCCCGGTGGTAGCCACAGACGTGGGAGACGACGGCGTGGTCAGCCAGATATGGTCCCGCTGCATCGGCTGCCGGTACTGCCAGGCGGCGTGCCCCTACGAGGCGCGCGTCTTCAACTGGTGGAAACCGCGCTACCAGGGCGACTTCGCCAGGGGGCTCAACCCGGACGTCTCCGTGGCCTCGCGCGGCGCCGTAGTGAAGTGCACCTTCTGCAGCCACATCTGGAAGAGGGAGCGCGACAAGGCGATATCTCGGGGCGAAACCGACATCAACAAGGTCACCTACACCCCGGCCTGCGCGAGCGCCTGCCCCACCGGCGCCATCGTCTTCGGGGACCTGAATAACCCGAGCTCGCCGGTCTTCGAAACCAGGCTCAAGAACGATCCCCGGGCTGTCCGCATGGTGCATTCCATCGACCAGCAGCCCGAGAACGAGAGGGCAAGGCGGATGCGGATAAAGAACTATCCCAATCCGAAAGTGTACTATCTCTCGAGTCAGAAGTGGCTCCGTGACATATTAAGCGCCTTTCAAAATTCCTGAGCGGATAACGAAGGAGTGGAATTGTGAAGACAATAATCGAGTTTATTAAAAACGAGTGGAACAGCTTCTCGAAAAACACCAAGATAGCGCTCGCCGTTCTCGTAAGCCTTTTCGCCCTCTTCGTGATCTTCGCTATCCAGATCCTCTTCTGGGGGCTGGGCTACACCGACATGAACAACACCTTCGCCATGGGGCTCTGGATCATAGGCGACCTGGGGTTCGTGGCACTGGGAGGCGGGGCCTTCTTCACCGGCTTCATGCTCTACATACTGCGCGTCGACAAGCTTGAGCCGCTGATCAACTCCACGGTACTGATAGGCTTCATGTGCTACCTGTTTACCTTCGTGCTGCTGGTGTTCGATATCGGCCAGCCGCTCCGGGCGTGGTTCGGCTACGCCTACCCGAACTGGGGAGCGCACCTCATGCCGCAGTCGATGCTGACCGAAGTTGTCTGGTGCCTCACCTTTTACTTCCTGGTGCTCTGCGTGGAGCTGATACCCATCCCGCTGAAGCACAAGATCCTGGACAAGATTCCCGTGCTCCATTACACGGGGCACTACCTCCACAGGCTCATGTGGATCATGGCCGCGGTGGGAACCTTCCTTTCGTTCTTCCACCAGGGATCCCTGGGCGGCGGGATGTGGGACGTCCTCTACGGCAAGCCCGGCTGGTGGCGCGCGCATCACCAGCTCTTCTTCCTGGCGATCGTCGCCGCGACGGCCGGCGGCACCTGCATGATGATCATGGTGCCCAAGATCGCCGAGCGCATCATGAAGAAGGAAGTGGCGCCGAAGGAGTCGTTCTGGACGCTGGCGAAGATATCCGGCGTGATGTTCATCTTCTACTTCGTGTTCAGGATCTATGATGTCTACACGATGACGACGCAGTTCGTTCCCCTGGCGGACAGGACGTTTGCCAGCACGCTGGGAGGTTACTACGGCTGGACGACGCTTATACCGGAGCTCCTTCTCGCCCTGGTGCCTATTGCCATCCTCAACGTGAAGAAGCTCCGCGAGCAGGAGAATCTCCTTTTCATCGCGGTCATCTGCGGCGCCTCCGCCATCGTCTTCTCGAAGATCGGGGTGGTGCTCAACGGCTTCAGCGTGCCGCTCTTTCCCTGGAGGGGCTTCGCGACGTACATGCCCACCATACAGGAATGGTTGATACTGTTTGGTTCGATCGCCACGATGATCCTCATCTACATGGGATTCGCGGCGTACCTGCCGCTCTTCCCGCACCTGGAGAAGCACGAGCACCACGAGTAGGAAGAACGTTCATTGAATGCACCGAGAGGCCGCCCCGGAGGGCGGCCTCTTTTATTTAACCGTCCAATTATCCTTTTTTTGCTTGACTTTTGTGGCATATTCAATATTTATATTCCGATTCCCTGCGTTATCAAATAAAAATAGAATAGTCAAATGCGTTAATTTGTTGTGATCGGTACTGCCTGACGGGCAGGGGGCGGATTATTGAATACAGAGATCGGAGACAGCATACATGGATAAGTTCAGTATAGAGCTGGAGAGGAATTTCAAACTAAAGATTCCCTCGAAAGGCTTTTTCCGACATAACCCGTCTTTCAGAGCCGTTACCATGATAGTCGCCGCGATGTTTATCACACTGCCTTCTTTCCTCCTCTTTGGAAACAGCTCCGTTCAGGATGGCATCGAAAACGGGGCCGCGAAATCGCTTTTCGCGAGCGAGGATGACTATCTTAGCCACGTCCGCGATCACGTCTCCTT
>JAGODF010000309.1 GCA_017998375.1 Spirochaetota bacterium | reverse complement strand
TGATTACATCTGGTGAACTATATAGATATGCATCTGCCGACTTTGTTGAAAAAAAGTTAAAAAGATATGGAATTGAGGCATAATTATTTATGCGGGGTCTTGACAAACAACATAGGAGGCGCAGAGGGTACAGCGGTAGTAAATGAAAAGTGAGAGGTGAATAGTGAAGGGTGACAGGAAATTCCAATTGTGCGTTGAATCCAATATTCACTACTCACTCTTCACGATGTATTACACACCCTCCGTGCCTCTGTGGTTGCCTTAGTGTAGAGAAAACAAAGGATACCGAATAATGGACACGATACAGAGCGGACATGGCAGCGGCGGCAGGATGATGAACGACATGATCGACGGGCTCATCCGCGCGACGCTGGGGCCCGACAGCATCCAGCTCGACGATTCCGCCCTGCTCGAGGTGGGCGCCGGCAGGATCGCCTTCACCACCGACAGCTTCACCATCACCCCGGTGTTCTTCCCCGGCGGCGATATCGGGAAGCTCGCGGTGAACGGGACCGTGAACGACCTGGCGGTCATGGGCGCCAGGCCCCTGTATCTTTCCTGCGCGCTCATACTCGAGGAGGGGCTGGCTATCGCCGATCTGAGGAAGATACTCGAATCCATGAAGCGCGCCGCCGACTACGCCGGGGTGAAAATCGTCACCGGCGACACGAAGGTGGTGCAGAAGGGGAACGCGGACAGAATCTTCATTAACACCGCGGGCATCGGCATCATGGAGCGGGAGGTCCAGCGCCGGGAGATAGTACCGGGCGACAGGATCATCGTCAACGGCAGCATCGGCGACCACGGCGTGGCGGTGATGGCGGAGCGGAACAGGTTCAGCTTCACCAGGGGGCTCGCCTCCGACTGCGCGCCGCTGAACCACCTGGTGGCCCGCGTGGCGGAAAAGTTCCCCGGTGCCGTGCGCTTCATGCGCGACGCCACGCGTGGCGGGGTCGCCTCGGTACTGAACGAAATCGTGAAAAACCGGGGCTTCAGCGCTATACTTGAAGAAACGGCCCTCCCGGTGAAGGAAGAGGTGAGGGGTGTGTGCGATCTCCTCGGGATAGAGCCGCTTTACGTGGCCAACGAGGGGAAGCTCGTCATCGTGGCCGACGCGGGCAGCGCCGATGGCATCGTGGAGGAAATGCGCCTGGTCGAGGAAGGGCGCGGCTCCTGCGTGATCGGTGCGGTATCGGCCGAATTCCCCGGCAAGGTCCTTGTGGAAACGGAAATCGGCGGGCGGAGAATCCTTCCGCTCCTTGCCGGCGAGCAGCTGCCGAGGATCTGTTGAAAGCGCGGATACGTATCCGCGCCTTCGAAATAAAATAATGGAGAAAGCTATGTGTCTCGCGGTGCCAATGCGCGTGATGAAAGTCGAAGGCAACAAGGCCGTGGTGGAGTCGCACGGCGTGGAGACGCTGGTCGATATCACCCTCTACCCCGACCTCGCGCCGGAGGACAAAGTGATAGTCCACGCCGGTTTCGTGATAGAGAAGCTCGATCCCGCCGCGGCGAAGGATATCGAGGACGCCTGGAAGGAATACGACAGGGCGATGGAATCATGACGGACGATAAGAAAAACCCCGGCGGGGGCGATCATGTCCACGGTCCCGGTTGCGGCTGTGGACACGATCATTCCGGCGGTGAACATGCGTCACCTGGCCGCGAGGTGCCGGATTTTCCCACCGAGGTGACCTTCAAGGCGATCTTCCGCAACCGGCCCTATACGATGGAGACGCTGAAAAACATCTGCCAGGAAGCGGGCCTCGACGCGGAGATATCGGACCGCGGCAGCAGCAAGGGCAATTTCATATCATACACCGTGACCGCGATGTTTCCCTCGGATGACGCTCTCAAGACTCTGTGCGCCAGGATTGGACAGGTGGAAGGATTTTACACGATGTTCTGAAGGGGGGTCCCATTAATAAGAGAGAGCCATCAACCGTGCGCTGATGACTCCCTCACGACTCGTTGAACATGTACGACACATCCTTGAGAAAGAATCATCCGGTCACGTTGATCAATTAAGTCTTCATTCGAGAAGCGGCCGAAGATCCACGCTGACTCTTACTGCCGTTTACAACGTCCCGGATCGCTGTATATAATATATTATAAATTATTCACTTCGTCAATATGTTCTCCGGAAAATACACAATATTTTTTTAATTCGGGGTTGGCTCCTGCCGGGATGCCGGGGCGTTGACGCCCGGCATCCCGGCAGGATGCATATATGTGGAATTGTGTGTGGGCTGTTGCAGTGCCGGGATCAGGCGAGCGACTCCGCCGCTTCCAGCAGGGCGCGCGCGTCCTCGGCGATCCGCCTCGACGATTCGGAAATCCTGCCGATCCCTTCCACCATGGCGGCAACTTCGGTGTTCAGGTTTTCAAGCGCCCTGGTGGTGGCCTCCAGCGCGAGCTTCTGCTCCGCGGTGCCCGCGCCTGTCTCTCCTGCGAGCTGGATGTTGGAGCGCATCTGCTTCTCGATCCCGGTGAGGAACTTTTCCTCCAGGAAGATGTTGTCGCGGAGCTCGTTGATCTTCCCGGAGCTCTGCACCATCTCCGCGATCATCCGCTTCACGCTACCGGCGGCCTGCTGTATGGTCTCCCCGCCCTTCGCGGTGACCTTCGCGTTGCGCTCCATGACGTCGTGAATCTTCTTCACGCTCTCGCCCGTCTGGGTCGCCAGCTTGCCGATTTCCTTCGCCACGACCGCGAAACCGCGCCCCCTGTCCCCGGCCCTCGCCGCCTCGATGGAGGCGTTGAGCGACAGCATGTTGATCTCCTCCGCGATGCCGATCACGGTGTTGACGGTATCGGCTATCACCGCGCCCTGTTCGCGAATCTCGCGCATCGAGCCTTCCACGCCGGCGATGATGCCGGTGCTCCGTGTGGTCTCCTCCATCACCCTGCCGATAATGTCGAGCGAAGAGGTGAGGCGCTCCTTCGTGTGGTCTTTTATCTCGAAAAATTCCTTCAGGGTGTACTCCATCCCGGAGTTTCCCTCCACCTGCCTGCCGGCGACGGCGGATATCCTCTCCGACGAGGACGTGATCTCCTCGACGGTGGCGGATATTTCCTCGAAGGTGGACGCCTGCCCCTGGAGCCTGTCGTTGAACGCGGTGATCTCGCCGTTGAGCGCGTCGAGCTGGCCGAACAGGTCGTCCATCCGGTCGCGGATTTCCGCCGCGGTCCGGTGCTCGGCCTCCGCGGTGCGGGCGATGGTGTCACGCTGCTCGGAGGTGAGCGCGTCGAACTCCTCTATCACCGGGATGTTCTTGTAGTTGATGTAGCCGATGACCAGCACCATCAGGAAAAAGTAGAGCTGCGTCAGGATCACCACCCTGTCGTGCTGCGGCACGCCGTCGACGATGCCCAGCATGTGCATCTCAACGCCATTGTAGTGCGCGAGGTACATGAACAGGGCCCAGTTCGCCGCGAAGAGCAGGTAGCAGGTGAGATATATTTTCCTGTTGTACAGGAACTGGAGGACGATGAGCGACACGACGGCCACCGCGTGTATGTGGATTCCCTCGACGGCGTACCGCCATTCCACTGTGAGCGCGTAGTTGTACCGCGCGTATGTCGCGAAGGCGGTCAGGAGCAGGCCCGCCGTCCAGGCGAGGGCTCCCGCGTCCTCGCCGCGCTTTTTCCGGCGATAGATCGCGTAGCCGAGGTAGATGACCGAGCCGTAGGCGATGGTCGTGGGGATGATATGCGCGATGCTGTTACCGCCCGCGTACTGGAACACCGCGGCGATGACGGTCATCGCAAGTATGATCATGGTGAAGAGGAGCGCTCCGCGCACCTCCAGGCGCCGCTTCGCGACGCCCTTCCCTGTCGCGGCAACGGGCGCGGCGATAACGCTCTCGGGGGCCGGTATCGTCCCGTAACGGAACATCGTGTGAGGCGCTGCTTTCATGTTCATGACGTTTCCACCTCCGGGCCATGTGCGCGGATATTCCGCGCTCGATGATATAATACTGATACCGGGCGCGGGGTGGTATAGGGACGGGTAATAAAACTGAGCAGGGGATTGCGAAATAATCCGTGGGGGTTTCCCCCATGGCGCGGAGGTGTTTCGCGGACCCGTTTCGAAAAATTAATCGGTGGTGTGTTCGCGGAGCATGTTTTCCATGGCGGCCTCCGGGTCCTCGCGGATGATGGACAGGAGCACCCTCGCCAGGCGGAACTGGTATTTTATCCTGGCGTACACCGGCTCGCTCTCCCCGCCGTAGGAGACGCCGAGCGAGCGAAGCACCGGGTAGTGTCCCTTGAGCCTGGCGTGGAACGCGGAGAAGTCCCGCCCGCCGGCCGGCGACCAGAGGACCTCGGAAAGCGCTATCAACCTCGGGAAGAGCATGGCGTCCAGTTTCTCCGGCGGCGTGAACTCGGTCCACATGCAGGCCTCGGAGCCCAGAACGTGGCGCGTCTCTTCCGCGGTGAGCGTCGACGGTACCGGCTCGAAGGAGTAAACCTTCTCCAGACTGGTGTAGGTGAGGCCGTAGTCCAGGTAGGCGTGCGACGTGGGCGATACGACCGTGTCGTGGCCTGATTTCGCGGAGATGACGGCGCCCTGGAACCCGCGCCAGGACTGGACCGTCGCCCGCGGCGCCAGTCCCCCTTCGAGAATTTCGTCCCAGCCCACGAGTTTGCGCCCCTTCCCGGAGATGTACTGCTCCATCCGCCTGATGAAGTAGCTCTGCAGGCCTTTTGTATCACCCAGCTTTTCCGAGGCGATGCGCGCCTGGCAGAGCGGGCAGCGTTTCCAGCGGGGC
>JAGODF010000308.1 GCA_017998375.1 Spirochaetota bacterium | reverse complement strand
CTCCAGCCATCGCTCGTCCACATCGATGAAACGGCCCGTCTCGATGTCCGATATTACAGTGGGCGCCGGGCTCGCGTTGAAGGCCTTCGAGAAGCGCTCCTCGCTCGTCTCGAGCTCGCGGTTGAGCGTGACGAGTTCCTGGTTCTGCGCCTCGAACTCCTCCATGGTGGCCTTCAGCTCCTCCATGGCCGCCTGCATTTCCTCGTTGCCCGCCGCCAGTTCGTTCCCGCGCTCGATCGAGAGCTCGATGGATTCCTCGAGCCGTCCGATGAGGTAGCGCAGCGCGGCTGCGATCCCGATGAATGCCGAGGCCGCGATCAGTACGCGGTTTATGAACGCGGTCTCGTCGCTGCGGATGGCGACGAGGAGGCCGAGGTTATGGAGTACCGCCAGAGCAAGGTAGGAGCCGAGCGACGCGATGATGACGACGGTCTGCGTACCGCGCCCCTGGAGCATGGCGCTCAGTATAACCGCCAGCACGTAAAGCAAAACCGCCGGGGCCCCCATTCCGCCGATATAGTTGCCGTAGAAAGCGGCGAGGAAGATTGTCGCGACCGGTATGTGCCGCACGCTCCTCCAGCGCCCACGGCCGGCCAGCCGCCGGCCCGCGGCGAAGAAGGCGGTCATAAGCGCGAGTATTGCGACCGTGTCCACGGGGACCGCTCCCACAAAGAGGCCCACTCCGGCGAGAAGCACGAAGACTCCGGAGATCGCCGTCATCACGGCGAGCACCCGGACGGTCATGCGCCGGTACCGGGCCTCCTCGATATGCCCCGTGCTCCATTCGGAATTGATGGAATGAAGTGGTTCCCGCGCTCTCATGGCTCGCTCCGCCTGTCGGTCGGTCCCGGGGAGAGTGTGCGCGCAGTGCGGGTCGGGGACCGGATACCTTCCGGCACGGTTTTCCATGTCCCTCCCAGTATTGCATGTCCGGCAAGGAATAAAAAACATTTTTTTCAGGGTGATTGAATTGCGCCTGTTCCATGGAGCGCCGGCGATCCTGCCATTGTTCCACACGCGAATATACGGGCTTGACGAAGATGGACCGGTTCGTGTATCATTGCCCCGGTTGTGTGACCATTATCGGGAGAGTGCGTGATGGAAGCGCTTGGTGCGATAGCATTGTTGCTT
This sequence comes from Spirochaetota bacterium, assembly GCA_017998375.1. Taxonomy (GTDB): domain Bacteria; phylum Spirochaetota; class UBA4802; order UBA4802; family JAGODF01; genus JAGODF01. The sequence goes on along the minus strand of JAGODF010000308.1, from coordinate 3,669 downwards.
GCCGGATTCGCGGCGCTGTACTTCGGGGCCGACTGGCTGGTGCGCGGAAGCGTCGCCCTGGCGCTCCGGCTCGGTATTCCTCCGGTCATAGTGGGCCTTACCATCGTCGCTTTCGGGACCTCCAGCCCGGAGCTTCTGGTGAGTTTCAACGCGGGCAGGATGGGAAACGCCGACATCGCCATCGGTAACGTCATCGGTTCGAACATCGCCAATATCGCGCTTATCCTCGGCGCGGCCGCGCTTATCAGGCCCATTGTCCTGAATTTACGGGCCGTGCGCTTTGACGTTATCTTCATGCTTGCCGTCAGCATCCTGTTCACCGTCATGGTGCTGGACCGCGATCTGGAGAGGCCCGACGGCCTGCTTTTCCTTGCCGGGATGGCGTTCTATATCGTTTACAAGGTGCGCCAGGCGATGTGCAAAATGCGGGAGGGCCGACCGGACGTACTCGGGTCCGGGGTGGAGGAGATCGAGGAAAAGGCGCGCACCCTGTCGGCGGGCAGGTCCGTGCTTCTTGTCGTTCTGGGGATTGCGGTTCTCGTCGGGGGTTCGGAGCTCTTTATCCGCGGCGCGGTGACGCTCGCGCGCATGCTGGGGGTGAGCAATGTGGTCATCGGCCTCACGGTGGTGGCGTTCGGCACCAGCCTTCCGGAGCTCGCCACCTCGGTGCTCGCCGCGGCAAAGGGCGAGGGCGACGTGTCGCTCGGCAACGTGGTGGGCTCCAATATCTTCAATATTCTCTTCATCCTCGGAGCCACCGCGACGGTGTTTCCCATCGGCACCGGCGATCTAAGCCTGGTCGATCTGCTGGTCATGCTGGGGACCTCCATTCTCATCATCCCCATCTCGCTCATCGGCGGAAGGGTGACGCGCCCGGAGGCGGCCGTGCTGCTCGGACTGTACGGCGGATACGTCTATTACCTGTACGCCATGCACGCCGCCGGTGCGTAAAAAATCCGGGCGATGATCACGATCGTCGCCCGTATGACCACACCGCGCGCGCTCAGTCGTATTCGTACCGCAGGAAGGTGCCGTTGTCCAGGTCCTCGAACGCGCGGCGCAGTTCCTCGCGCGTGTTCATCACGATGGGCCCGTGCCAGGCGACGGATTCGCGGATGGGCTTTCCCGATATCAGGAGAAAGCGCACGCCTTCTCCGCCGGCGGTAACGCGCACCGCATCGCCGTCGCCGTAGACCGCCAGCGTGCCGTTCCCCAGGCTGCGCCCGCGCGCGAGGTCGAAGTAATTCGCGCCGACCGCGTCATACGAAAATTCGTCGCCCTCGCCGCAGAACACGCCCTCGCCGCCGATCACGTAGGCGAGCACGGTGTGCCCGGGCCGTGTGGGGTGCGTGAACACGCCGCCCGCGGGCACGGACACATCGAGATACTCGGGGTCGATGACGACGTCGGTCACCGGGCCCCGTGTGCTACCCACCGTCCCGCAGATTATTTTTATCCTCGCGCCGCCCTCCGCCTTCACCTCGGGAATCTCCGCGGCGGTGATTCCGCGGTAGCGCGGCTTCATCATCTTGCGCGACGCGGGAAGGTTGGCCCACAGCTGGAAGCCGTGCATGGAGCCCGCCCCGTCGCCCTTCGGCATCTCCTGGTGCACGATCCCGCCGCCGGCGGTCATCCACTGCACCTCGCCGGGCCTGATAACGCCGCTGTTCTTCAGGCTGTCACCGTGCTCCACGGTGCCCTTCAGCATGTAGGTGATGGTCTCGATACCCCGGTGCGGGTGCCAGGGGAAGCCCTTGCGGTAGAGCTCCGGCTCGTCCGAACGAAAGTCGTCCAGCAGCAGGAAGGGATCGAAGAGCTCGGTCTCGCCGAAACCGAACACGCGCCTCAGGTGCACGCCCGCTCCCTCGACGACGGGCCTTCCCTTTATGGTCTTTACGATTTTTCTCATGCGATGCCTCCGTATGGTGTGCTCGGAACGCGATGGCGCAGGGGTGTTCAGTATGGCACGGGCGGGCGCGTGAGTCAAGGCGGAGAACTCACCCCCTGTCCCCCTCTCTTTGAACGAAAGAGAGGGGGGATCGTGGCAAGGAGCCCGATTATGGAACTCCCCCTTCTCTTCGCTGAAGAGAAGGGGGCAGGGGGGATGAGTTGAGACAGGCCGGGGGCGGGTCGGGTATGCCCGTTCAGCATTTAAGCCCGCGCCCCAGGTCCACGGCGATGGCGAGATTGCGCAATTCGGGCGGGAACTCCATCGAACGGAAGTAGTCGATCAGGCAGCGCTCCACGTCCGGCGGCATCTCCGCGCCGCAGAAGCGCCCGAAGGTCCTCTCGAAACCGGCGAATCTTCCCCGCGCGTCGATGCGCAGGACCCCTCGCAGCACCACGGCCGTGCACCCGCCGCAGCTTACGGTAACGCCGCGCCTGGCGAGGCAGGGGACGAAGGCCTCCCGGTGGAAGCCGTCGCGCACGCGAGGACGAGCGACAGGGCGAGGGCGAGCGCCAGACCGGCGCATGCCGCGCGGCGGTCAAGGCAGGAACTCACCCCCTGTCCCCCTCTCTTTGAACGAAAGAGAGGGGGGATCGTGGCAAGGAGCTCGATTATGGAGCTCCCCCTTCTCTTCGCCGAAGAGAAGGGGGCCGGGGGGATGAGTTGCCGGGGTCCGCTCAACATTTGAGCCCGCGTCCTCACCCTATAACGTCACCGGCACCGCGAGCGAGATGCGCGCCAGGTTCTTGCGCGCCTTTTCGTATTCCGGGTCGAGCGCGATGGCCTTCTGGAAGCTCGTCTTGGCCGTCTCAAGCGCCTTCTTCGCCTCGTCGGCGGCGCCCTTCGCCTTGAGCTCCTCGGCCCTCATGACGGCGATCTCGCCGCGGTAGTTGCTGAGCGAGGCGTCGACCGAGCGCGTCTCCACGTTTTTAGCGATGAGCCTGGCCTCCTCGGCGCTCAGCATGGCGTCGAGGTAGCCGGTGATCTTCACCACAAGCTCCTTCTGCATTTCGAAAAAGCCGTCGGTCTTCCCGGTCACCGCGGCCGCGCCGAGCTGGGCGCCCGTTTCGACCGAGTACACGCGCGACTCTATGCGAAGGCTCCCGTTCATTTCCATAAACGAGCCCGCCAGCATGTAGCGCGCCGCGAGTATGCGGCCCAGCTTTACCGCCTTGTCGGGGTCCACCATTCCGCTCATCTGGAACTCCTGTTCCTGTATGACCTCCTTCATCTGGTCGCGGCTGATGATGGTAAAGAGGCCTATGGCCTCCAGGTCGGTCATCAGCATGGAGGGAATGCCGAATTCCCAGGGGCCGAATTCCTCGGCCCTGCTTTTAAGCGTGGCGTTCTTGAAGTTGAGCACCATGAGGCCCGAGCGTTTTTCCCTGGGCACCTGGCGCAGGGTCTTCTGAGGCGTGCCGCAACCGGCAAGCAGCGCGAACATGACGACGAAACTGAGTGAACGGGGTATGCGCATGGCTGTCTCCTGGATGGTGTATGTATGGAGTTCGAAACGCGCCTCCGCTACGGCGCGCCGCGCACAGCATAGGCACGAAGTCGCGCGGCGCGCAAGACATATTTTGTTCCGTGTGCACCTTTCCCGATTTAGTGTTGACAGACAGATGAAACCGTGCTGGTGTAGGGGCGAAAGGACGGGCCGTCGGGGGAGCGGCGATACATACAGGCCGCGCCCGCGCGTACAATGCATTCGTCTTCGTCGC
>JAGODF010000307.1 GCA_017998375.1 Spirochaetota bacterium | reverse complement strand
ATGATTACATCTGGTGAACTATATAGATATGCATCTGCCGACTTTGTTGAAAAAAAGTTAAAAAGATATGGAATTGAGGCATAATTATTTATGCGGGGTCTTGACAAACAACATAGGAGGCACGGAGCCGCAGAGGAAGGACGATATGCCGGGACTTGAAACTTTTTCTCCGGGTCTCTGTACCTTTACGACCATCATGGTATCAGTGCCGCCCATGGAAAAACAGTGTCCACGTTATTGAAAAATCACCGGGTCCGTCAAGAGAATAATTTGGCGCAGCGCACGCGCGCGCGGGGCCGCCATCGCCCTGAATAAAGCGCTTGATATTTAATTTACGCGCATGTACTGTTGTATACCGGCGTGACGGTATCGCGCCGGGACACGCATGATGAAAACATCCCGCTGGAAAACGGTTTTTGCCCTGAAAAGGATCTTCTCTGCCGCCATGATGATCGCGGTGCTGGGTTGCGCCAGGAACAGCAATCCCGAGGTGCGCCCGTCGGCGCTCGCGGGAAGGTGGTACCCAGCCGACGGCCCCGCGCTCGCGTCTATGATCGACTCGCTGCTCGGCAAGGCCGGATCGCCCGCTGCCGTGAAGGACCCGCTGGTCTTCGTGCTTCCGCACGCGGGCTACGTCTACTCCGGCGAAGCGGCGGCGCACGGGTACGCGGTCATCAAGGGGATGGATCCGGGCGTGGTGGTGATACTCGCGCCGCCGCACCAGACGCCCGTAAGGGGCTGCGCGCTTTCGCCGGCGGACTATTTCGAGACGCCCCTGGGCCGCGTGAAGGTCGACCGTGCCGCGTCCGTGGCGCTCGCGTCCAAACCCGGCTTCATGATGGATGCCGGTGCGCACCGGATGGAGCACGCCGTGGAGATACATCTTCCCTTCCTGCAGCGGATTTTCGGCGATAAAATGGAGGGAAGCGTTCCCATTCTTCCCGTGCTGGTGGGCGACATCCGCGACGACGAGGCCAGTGGCCTCGCCGCTTCGATAGCGGAATCGGTGAAGGGGAGGCGGCCGCTTTTCATCGTGAGTTCCGATTTCACGCACTACGGGCCGCGCTTCGGCTACACGCCCTTCCGCGCTTCAGGCAGGGACGACTTTCTGAAAAAGCAGAAAGAACTGGATATGGGCGCTATCGGCCCCATCCTGAAAAAGGACCGCGCCGGATTCAGCGCCTTCGTGGAGCGGACCGGTATCACCGTCTGCGGCCAGGGACCGATACGTCTCGCGCTCTCGCTTCCCGCGTCGTTCGCGGAAACGAAGCTCCTGAAATACGACACGTCGTGCGGCATCTCCGGTGACTGCGACAACTCCGTGAGCTACGCGGCGATAGCCTTTGGCGGAACCATGACCGGCGAAAGCGGTATGGGTGCCGCTGCGGGCGCGCTTTCCTCCGCGGACCAGGAGTACCTGCTGCGTCTGGCGCGGCGCAATATCCGCTCCCTGCTCTTCGATAAGAAGCGCGCGGCGGCGAGGGAGCACGAGGTGCCGGAAGCGTGCAGGACGAAGCGGGGCGTGTTCGTCACACTGAAGAAGGGCGGCGAACTCCGGGGATGCATAGGCACGGTGATCGCGGAAAAGCAGCTCTGGGAACTCGTGCTGGAGAACTCGTACAACGCCGCGTTCCGCGACCCGCGCTTCAGCGGCCTCCAGCGAAGCGAGTTCGATTCGATCGTGATCGAGATATCGGTGCTCACCGTTCCCACGATGGTGGCCTCGGTCGACGAGATAGAGGTGGGGCGCGACGGGCTGATTATCATGATGGGCGGGCGCAGCGGGCTCCTGCTGCCGCAGGTGCCGGTGGAGCAGGGCTGGACGCGCGAGCAGTTCCTGGTCTGGGTATGCCGCAAGGCCGGGCTTCCGGACAACGCGTGGAGGACCGGCGCGCGGTTATACCGCTTCCAGGCGCAGGTCTTCGGAGAGCGCCGGGCGTGATATAAAAGGCAACCACAGAGGCACGGAGGCACAGAGGTTTAGACGTGGGAACATATTATACCAGGAATTTCTCCGTGTCTCTGTGCTTCTGGGGTTATCCTTGCTTTTTGTTTTTCGGTTTGATGATACTTTTGAAGAAATTGTGTAATGATTTTTTCTGATGAAACAATACATACGCGCCGGCAGGTTCTCCGCGCGGGGGGCGCGTCGCTATGCGCCTTTGCAGCCGGGGCGTTCCTTTCTTCGTGCGGATTCATCGAAAAGCTCTTCTCCTCGTCGGGGGACGAGTTCCGAATCACCGCGCGGCACTGGACAGCGGTGGACGGTCAGACGGTGCAGTGCCGTCTCTGCCCCAACGAGTGCATCCTCGTGCCGGGGGCCCGGGGGCGATGCCGGGCAAGGGAGAACAGCGGCGGCACTCTCCAGAGCCTGGTCTATTCCCGCATCGCCGCGGCGCACGTGGACCCTATCGAAAAAAAACCGTTCAACCATTTCCTGCCGGGCTCCATGGCGTTCTCGGTGGCGACGGCCGGGTGCGGTCTCTCGTGCCGCTTCTGCCAGAACTGGCAGCTTTCCCAGTCGCGCCCCGAGGACCTCGACGCGGTGCGCATCGTGCCGGCCGACCTCGCGGCCAGGGCGCGCGGCGCGTCGGCGCCGGTGGTCGCCTTCACCTACAACGAGCCCGCGGTGCAGTTCGAGTACGTGGTGGACGCGTCGCGCGAGGCGAGGGCGCGCGGCCTGCGCACGGCGATCATATCGAGCGGGTACATCAATCCGGGTCCCATGCGCGAGATGGCTGCGCACCTGGACGCGGTCAAGATCGACCTGAAATCGTTCAGCGATGATTTCTACAGGGATGTGTGCGGCGGCACGCTGGGCGCGGTGCTCCGCGCGCTTGAAACGGTGAAGTCGTCCGGGCGCTGGCTCGAGATCGTGGTGCTCGTCATTCCGACGCTGAACGACTCGCCCCGCGAAATCCGCGACCTGGCGCGCTGGATCGTACGGAACCTGGGGCGCGACGTCCCGGTGCACTTCACGCGCTTCCACCCGATGTATCTCCTGCGCAACGTGCCGCCCACGCCGGTGGCCACGCTGGAGCGCAGCCGGGAGATCGCCGCCGCCGAAGGTGTGCGGTATCCCTACGTGGGCAACGTGCCCGGCCACCGCTGGGAGAACACCTTCTGTCATTCGTGCGGGGCGCTGGCGGTGAGGCGCGCGGGGCTTTTCTCGACCGAGAGTTTGCTCCGCAACGGCGCCTGCCCGCGCTGCGGCGCGCGCATTCCCGGGGTGTGGGTGTAGCCCATGGATTTCTCGAAGAACTTTTTCCGGAACTACTTCCTTGCCGTGGCGGTCTACATCGGCTTCGCGTCGGCCATAGGGCAGGTGATCCTTATCCGCGAGCTCCTCACTGTTTTCCGGGGCAACGAGTTCATCATAGGGATGATATTCACCGGCTGGTTTCTCGGCATCTTCGCCGGGGCGCGGTTCAACCCGCAGGCGGACGACCCGGTGCTGGAGCGGCGCATCATGGTGTCGTACATGCTCTTTCCCGTGGCGCTCCTGGCGCTCGTCCACCTGGCGCACATGATCCCCATCTTCTTCAAGAAGACGCCCGGCTCGTTTTACTCGCTCACCACGGAGTTCGCGCTCTCGTTCCTCTTCACCATTCCCGTGAGCTTCTTCGTGGGCTACTTCTTTCCGCCCATCGTGGCGCTCCTGTCTAAAAGCTACCGCGAGAAGTCCGGTGGGGTGATATACCTGGTCGAATCGCTCGGGGCATTCGGCGGCGGAATGCTTTTCTCCTTCCTGCTTATTGACGTGCTCAATCCCCTGGGCATTATCGCCCTGCTCCTTGCGGCGTCGCTCGCGCTGTTCGTGGTCCGTTTCAGGCGCAAGCGGCTCCTGCCGCTGCTGGTCCTGCCGGCGCTCCTGCTCTACGCCTCGGAAGACCTGGAGCGAGATTTCTTCAAATTCATCTGGAACAGCACGCAGACGAGCACTCTCATCAAGTACGACAGGACGCGGTATCAGTCGATCCACCTGGGGTTCAACGAGCAGCAGATAAGCGTTTACGGCGACGGCATCCTCTATTACACCATTCCCGACCGCTACGAGTCGCGCCAGCTCTTCCACCTGGTGCAGTCGCTCCGCAACGGCAGCAACAAGGAGGACATCCTGATATTCGGCGCCGGCCCGGGATCGCTGCCCTACAACCTCCTGCGCACCGATATCTCCAGCCTCTCGTATTTCGAGATCGATCCCAAGCTCTACAGGACCATCGAGCCGTACCGCATCCGCTTCTACCGCACCGGTGCCGAGGACAACCGGCTGAGCGTCATCTCGCAGGACCTGCGCTATCATCTGCAAAACTCGACCGAGACCTACGACATGATCGTCTGCTTCCCGCCGGTGCCGCACAACGCCAACCTGAACCGGTTCTACACGGCGGAGTTCTATGCGCTCTGCCGCGCCAGGCTCCGGGACTCCGGCGTATTCATCACGTCACTGGGCGGTTTTTCCAGCGCCATGGAGCGGGAGCAGCGCGAGTACATATCGTCCATTTATAAAAGCTTCACCGCCCAGTTCCCGGCGCACATGAAGACCTCCGGTGACCCGGTGTACCTCATCGGCGCGAAGGGGCCCGGCGTCCTGCCGGAGAGCCCGGCGAAGCTCATCGCGAGCTACGTGCGGAAGCTCCCGGAGCTCCGCCGGCTGCCGCTGGAACACGCGGTGATGGAGAACTTCCGGGCGTCGGAGCTGCGCTCCTTCTTCGAGCCCACGCACATCGCCTACTTCGACGCGACCGTGGGGGCCGGCCTGGGCGGCGCGGTGGAGAACCGGGACCGCATGCCCTACGCGTACTGGAAC
>JAGODF010000022.1 GCA_017998375.1 Spirochaetota bacterium | reverse complement strand
GTCGTCTAATTTCACGCGTCACGGCCTTATGATAAGCAGGGAGGCGGGCTACACCGTCACCGATCCCCGGGACGTGAAATACTTCGTTGAGCGCTTCGACCACTACTACGCCCGGGCAGTACCCTTAGCGGATGAACTCCTGAAAAAAATCGAGGAATGGCTCCGGGTCCACCCCCCCTACCATGTGTACATGCGGTCCCTCCTGGAGCTTTATGGGCTTCCCGAAGAGGAAAAAGGGGGAACTCTCCCGGAGTTGGCGGGGTACCAGCGCCCTATCGTCTCACGCATCCTTCGTACCATAGACGAGTACGGCGGGGCAATGCTCATAGCATCCACGGGGCTGGGGAAAACCGTCATGGCAGGCCACGCCGTGGCCTACCTGACAATGGAAAACAAGATCAACTCCGTTATTGTTCTCTGCCCCGCCGGGCTGAAGACCATGTGGCGCAGGACACTCCGGGCTGCCAGGGTGTCCTCCGTTGAGTTTTCCTACTACATTCTGTCCCTGGACGACTGGCGACGCTACCGTGACATCGGCGATCTTGAGTACGAGCTGCGACGCGCCGACGAAAGGACCCTCATTATCCTCGATGAAAGCCACCATCTCAGGAACCAGTATGATGGACAGGACCTGCGCCTCAGGAGCCGGCGTATCGTCGATGTGGTGGGGCGGGAGGCAAAGGTGCTTCTCATGACCGCCACACCATACAGCCGCGAAATTGACGATGTGAACGCCCAGCTCATGCTGCTTCCCGGTAGGCTTTCGGGTTCGTCCCTCTTCGATGAGAATCACCGGGAACACTGGAGCGTCCGTGGTCCCCGAGAGCTCTCCGAAATAGCACCCTGCGTGGTCCTTACGGCGCCGAGCGTTGTGTGCTACTTCAGTTCCAGGGACGAGAACGGCGAGCGATTTGTGGTATTTTCAGGGAACCAGCGGCGCTACTTCCCCAGGACCATACGCATGGTGAATGTTCCCTATGTGAATCCATGCGATGCCATGCTCATGGAGTTGCTCGGAGGAGGACTTCTCAGCGTTAGACAGCAGGGGAAAGCGGATCGGTTACCGGACCTTTTCGGAAATGTCGATACCGGCAGAAGGGACCCTCTCTTAGAGGCTCGCATCGTCCACCAGTTCTGTTCCTCCCTCAAGGAGGTGGATTCCCTCCTGGGTAAGATGGAGGAGGAAGGGGGTTTCGACCGCATACGTTTCGAGAACCAGGAACTTCTGGGGGAACGGGCTTCCGCCATGCGGAGGGAGATATCGCCCTTCATGGATGTCGCTGTAAATAAACGCTGTCCCGACGGCAAGATCGCCGCCACGGCGGACATCATCGCCCGGTTCCCAGGTGAGAAGGTTGTGGTTTTCTGCGTCTACCGGGAAACGGCCCGTTATGTGAAAGAGTGCCTCTCGTCGCTTCTTCCGGGACGCTCCGTGGAAATGACCGTCGACAGGGACCCGGACGCGATCGAGGAGATCATCGACCGCTTCGCCCCCGTGGCCAACAGCGGCTTCCTCTACGATGACGAGGAGATGAAAAGGGGGGATGATATCGACATACTGGTTGCCACCACGGCCATGTCCGAGGGCTTCAACTTCCAGGATGCATCGGTGCTCATCAACTTCGACCTCCCCTGGACTGTCCTCGTACTTGCCCAGCGCATGGGACGCATCCTGAGGCCCTGGCATGTTCCGCGGGAAATCCATGTCTTCAACCTGATGCCCTCCACCATGGACCGCGATGACATACATCATGCCCTCAACTGGAAGGAGCGTCTCGATAGAAGGGGACGCGAGTTCACCTCATTCGCGGAGATACCGGTTGTGGTGGATAAAGGCACGGAGTTCGAGATGGCGCAGCTGTCACGGTCCATCAACATCCTTGGTGACGTGGACCTTGACCTTGACGAGGTGTTTTCTTTCATAGAGAGGGCCGACAATCTCAAGACCAGCGGTTTCATCGACGATCTGGCGGCACTTGATCCGGAAACAAAGTCCCTTGTTGAATCGCTTCCACCCGGCTTCAAGAGTCTTAAAAGAACGCGGGGCGATAAGAGGATGTATCTTCTCTTCCAGTTTAAGGACCGGGCCTATCCGGCGCTCTTCGACACGGAGGCGCGCATTCTGCTGGACAGCGAGATGATGGACCAAATCATGATGATCATCCGCTCCGCCCCGGAAGAGGAGAGTGTCCTGGGAGACATCGATCCCTCCGCCATGGACTTACTGCTGGAACGGTGCCGGAATACGTGGGCCGCCCGCCGGAGAATCAGGCCCGATGAAGCGGCTATCCTCTGCTGGATGATGCTCATGTGAAAACATCTGGTGGTGTCAGGATTAATCAGTGAAATAAGCACAAGCCGCGCTGGTTGTCTGCTTCATGGGAGTATCTACAATCGGAAAGATGTAGAGAAGGAGATAAACGATTCGGGCACAGGCGGCAAATGAATGGTCAGAGACGCGGAGTCATGGGGACTAATTATTTGTAAGCACTTTTCGATGTACTACATGTTTCATATGGGACCATGCTCTGGATGGGGACTTTTTCTGGATTTATGATTTGACAATGAAAACGTACATGATACCGGTTACTCATTATAATCAACAAGGTGTATCAGGCATGGCCAGCAATCAGGATTTCGTAACGAAAGAAGATATACAATCAGTTAAAGTAGAAATCCTCAATCAATTCAGGGTGATTTCTGAGGATGTTATAAGTCAGGTCCGTGCCGTGGCGGATGGTGTCCTCCATGTCGATGAAAAACTTGACAGACATTATACGCTATTGAGAAGCGAAATAAGCGAAAACAGTAAAGAAATTCTTTCCGCGGTTAAATTCTCTTATGCCGAACTTGATAGGAGATTGACAACCCTGGAGCGTGATTTTCTTGAGCTCAAAGCTCGTGTTGAAAAGGTGGAAAACCGCAGTATTTCGTAACACGGTTTGAGCTCTCGCATCAATTGTCCGTGACTATTATCTCACTTCCTTCTACCGCATCCTCTCCTCCATCAAGCGCCGCTCTTCCATGATCCTCTGCTGCAGTGCCGCATCCTTTTCCTGCCGCAGGCGCAACTCCTCGCGATCGGCCCGCGCGTTCAGCATCCCGTGAAACGACATCGGCCCCACGGCGCTGATCACCGCCACGGCGAGCGCCGCGGCTCGGAGAAAAATTTCCTTTTTGCCGCGCAGCAGCAGGAGGTCCTCGACCAGGTACGCGATGTTGCAGGGCAGGTAGAACATCAGGAAGAGGATCACGGAGAAAAAGAAAAGAAGGAGCGACGACGCGAGGGTCGCCTCGCGGTTCACCGCCGGCGGTATCACCTGCCAGGTCGCGGTGAAGGCGACACAGCAGAAAAGGAAGATGCCCGCGTCGGCGAGGATCGATTTCAGCCGGTCGATGGGGACGGCCACCTCCGGCACCCTGCGGCTGAATAGCAGGTAGATAATCCAGCCCTCGCGCGCCAGTGCGGCAAGGAACATGATGTTTGATATCCACTCGTCGCTGCGGAAGCGGAACCCGAACGAGCGCACGGCGAATATCGTCACCATCACTCCCAGCGCCGCGTGGAGAATCACCAGGAGGAAGAGCCAGGGTATCTCGATCCGGGAACCGGCGCGCTTCGGCTGCCGCGCGAGAATCATCTGGCCGATCACCTGCATTCGGTAATACAACGCCGGCGCTTCAACGGCGAGTGCAACGAGTATCATCGTGCCGATGATCCAGTTGGAGCCGGTGTACGCCCGGCTGGTGGTATCGCGCAGGAACGGGAGGACCAGCGGCGGGACGATCAGCGCGTAGACCGAAAAGGCGATATTCAGAACCGCGAACCTCAGCGCAATTTCGATGCCGGACAGAAAGCCCATATCACCCCCCCTGATTGGTACAACAGGGATACAGTTTGATTTGATAGTGTGGATTCCGGGTAAATTATCAAGCATTTACTTGATGGCCGCTCCCGGTGCGGGTGATTGGGCTGAAATAAGAATGGTCAATTTTTTTGTTGACTTTCCGGGATATTTAAAACCATTGTAATACAAACATACAGTAATACCATAATGTGAAAGAAGATGTTCCATGAATAAATCTGCCACAGGGGGATGATCATATCGTGTAATGAGAACTATGGATTCCCGCCGGAGTTCATCCCGAGCGAAGACGAGGGACGGGAATGACAGATGTGATTGCGGGAATGAATGACAGGCAGCATGGGAATGAAAACGGTAATACGAAATATTATTTAATATGATCAGTTCAGGAGGATATCATGGCTCAGGATCGTAACAGGGTCGCCGTCATCGACGGCAGTCGGACGCCCTTTTTGAGGTCGGGCACCGCGTACATCGACATGATGGGATGGGAGCTGGGCCGCCACGCGGTCAAGGGGCTCATGGCGAAGACCGGTGTGTCGGGGAAGGATATCGACCACGTGGTTTTTGGAAGCGTCTGCACCGACGTCGCCACCACCAACATCGCGCGCGAGATCCTGCTGGGGGCGGGGCTGCCCGACACGATACCGGCGCACACCTGCACCGTGGCGTGCATATCGGCCAACATGGCGGCCACGAGCGCCGTGGACATGATCCTCTCCGGGCAAGCGGAGTCGGTCATCGCGGGCGGCGTGGAAACATTCTCGGACCCGGACATCAAGATCTCGAAAAAATACCGGCGCTTTATCCTGGACCTCACCATGTTCAAGCGGCCTAAGGGGTTGATGGGAAAGCTCCGCCTCCTGAAGGGGATGAAGTTCACGGATTTCATCGCCCCCGAGAGGCCATCCATCAACGAGTACGCGGTCCAGCACACGATGGGCGACAACGCCGACCGGATCGCGAAGCGCCTCGGCATCACCCGCGCCGAGCAGGACCAGTACGCGGAGCTCTCGCACCAGCGCGCGCTCGCCGCGTGGAAGAGCGGCGCGCTGAAGAAGGAAGTGGTCCCCGTGGTGCCGCCCGGCTCCGCGAAGGCCGTGGACAGGGACAACGGGCCGCGCGAGAGCGCGACAGTGGAGAAGCTCTCGAAGATCAAGCCCGCCTTCGACCGGCGCTACGGCACCGTCACCGCGGGCAACGCGTCGTTCCTCACCGACGGCGCATCGGCGGTGCTCCTCATGAGCGAGAAAAAGGCGAAGAGCCTGGGACTGAAGCCGCTGGCGTACATCAAGACCTACGCCTACACGGGGCAGGACCTCTGGACGGAGCTCCTGCTGGGGCCCGCGTTCTCCATCCCGGTCGCGCTCGCAAAGGCGAAGCTCAAGTTCAGCGACATCGGCGTCTTCGAGATCCACGAGGCGTTCGGCGCGCAGATGGTGGCGAACATCAAGTGCCTGGGCTCCGAGAAGTTCGCGAAGGAGCGGCTGGGCCTTTCGAGGAAGATCGGGGATCTCGACATCAACAAGCTGAACATCTACGGCGGATCGCTTTCGCTGGGACATCCGTTCGGCGCCACGGGGGGAAGGCTCATCACCACCTGCGCCAACAGGCTGAAGGAGAGCGGCGAGAAGTACGGCATCGTGGCGGGCTGCGCGGGCGGCGCCATCGGCAACACCATCATCCTGGAAAGGGCCTGAGGAGAACGACAATGAAAAACCTGAAATTCATCCAGGTCGACACGACCCCGGAAAAGATACTCGTGATCACCGTGAACTGCCCCGGGAAGGTGAACAAGGTCTCGGGCGCGCTCCTCGACGAGATCAACGCGCTGGTGGAGGAGATGGAGAAAGGCACCGATGCCCGGGGACTGGTCATCATCAGCGGCAAGGACGACAACTTCGTGGTGGGGGCGGACATCGACGAGGTGAAGGCGATGACGCGGCGCGAGGAGATCGAGGCGTACATCTCGAAGGCGAACGCGATCCTCATGCGGATGGAGAAGCTTCCCGTGCCGATCGTCTCCGTGATACACGGCAACTGCCTGGGCGGCGGCGTGGAGCTCTCGCTGGTGACGGACTGGCGCATCGCCACCGATTCCACCGACACCGTGATGGGCCTGCCGGAGATCAAACTGGGTCTCATTCCCGCCGCTGGAGGCACGCAGCGCCTGCCGAGGCTTATCGGCCTGCAGAACGCGCTGCCGCTCATCCTGCAGGGCGGGAACGTGCGCCCGAGGAAAGCGAAGCGGCTTGGCCTTATCGACGAGATCGTTCCGCCCTACGGCCTGCGCGAGATAGGCATCCGCAAGGCGATCGCACTCGCCGGGAAGAAGAAGTCGAAGATCCGGAAGAAGAGGAAGCGGGGATTCGTGGAGTTTCTGCTGGAGTCCAATCCCATCGGCCGCAGCGTGATTTTCTCACAGGCGAGGAAGATGGTGATGAAGCAGACGCACGGGCTCTATCCCGCGGCGCTCGCGGCCATCGACTCCGTGGAGTACGGCTTCCGGAAGGGAGTGAAGCGCGGCATCGAGGCCGACATCAAGCGCTTCGGTGACCTGGTGCTCAGCCCGCAGTCGAAGTCGCTGATGAATCTCTTCTTCGGCATGACGGCGCTCAAGAAGAATCCCTGGCAGGCGAAGGCTCACGGCGTCGAGAAACTCGCCATCCTGGGCGCGGGTCTCATGGGCAACGGCATCGCCGCGGTCTCGCTGGGCATATGCGACACAGTGCTCCTGAAGGATGTAAGCCTCGATGCCGCGGCCGCCGGAATGAAGGCGATCCGCAAGGGGCTGGAGAAGCGCGCGAAGTCCGGTGCGCTGAAGGCGTTCGAGCGGGATACCCTCTACGGGAAGCTCGTGCCCTGCGACGACTACTCCAATTTCAAAAACACGGGCCTGGTGATAGAGGCGGTCTTCGAGGATCTTGCGCTCAAGAAGAAAATCCTCGCCGACGTGGAGGCCGCGACCGACGAGAGGACCGTTTTCGCATCGAACACTTCGGCGCTTGCCATTCACAGGATCGCGGAAGGGTGCAAAAGGCCGCGCAACGTCGTCGGCATGCACTACTTCTCGCCGGTGCCGGTGATGCCGCTCCTGGAGATCATCAAGACCGACAAAACCGCCGACTGGGTGCTGGCAACGGCGCTCGATTTCGGCATCAGGCAGGGGAAGACCTGCATCGTGGTGAAGGACGGACCCGGGTTCTACACGACCCGCATCCTCGCGCCGCTGCTGAACGAGGCGGTCCTCCTGGTGGAGGAGGGCGCCGGCATGAACGAGATCGACCGCGCCATGCACCTCTTCGGCTATCCCGTCGGCCCTATCACCCTGATCGACGAGGTGGGGATCGACGTGGGCGCGCACGTGGCGCAGGACCTGGGGCGAGAGTTCAAGGCGCGCGGCGCGGCGCCCTCCTCGGCGCTGCCGGTCCTCTTCAGCAAGGGCTACAAGGGGAAGAAGAACAAGAAGGGCTTTTACCGGTATGACAAGCCCAAGAAGAAGGGGATGCGCCTGCCGGATCCCGAGGTCTACAGGCTGCTCGGCGACCTCCCGCGCCGCGAGTTTCCGATGGAGGAGATCCAGCATCGCGTGAGCCTGATGATGGTGAACGAGGCGGTCCACTGCCTGCAGGAAGGCATCATCTCCTCGCCGCGCGACGGCGACGTGGGCGCGATCCTCGGCCTGGGCTTCCCGCCGTTCCGCGGAGGCCCCTTCCGCTACGTCGACGCGGCGGGCGCACAGGCGCTTGTGGACATCATGAAGCGCTTCCGCGACAAGGGGATGCAGCGCTTCCAGCCCGCGGAGATGCTCGTCGACATGGCGAAGCGCGGGCGGAAGTTCCACAGGGAGTGAGGGCTGGATATACATGCGCGCCTCGACTCCGCTCGGCGTGACCAATAGCGTCATCCTGAGCGGAGTCGAAGGATGATCTTCAGGGAGGATCCCCATGTACACCGACGGATTCATGAGCAACCTGCTCGGTCACATCGAGACGCGGCCAGGTGCCGTCGCCTTCCGGTACAAGAAGGGCGGCGGCGCATACCGGGAGATGACCTACGGCGAGGCGGGGAGGATCATGGCCCGCGTGTCGGCGTGGCTCACTGAGCGCGGAATCGGAAGGGGGGACCGCGTGGCCATCCTCTCGGAAAACTCGATCGACTGGGCGCTCGCGGACCTCGCCGTCATCTCCACGGGCGCCATCTCCGTCGCTATCTACCCGACGCTCACTCCGAAGGACGTGCACTACATCCTGGACAACTCGGAGAGCGCGGTCGTCTTCGTGCAGAACCGCGCGCAGTTCGGGAAGGTGAAGAGCTTCGACAAATACGCGTCGCAGGTCAGGTGCGTGGTCGGCATGGACGAGCGCCTGGAGGGGGATGATAGGATTTTCTTCATGGACGATATCGCCGGCCGTTCCGACAGTCCGCTGGAGGAAGTGAAGCGTCGCGCCGATTCCATCACGCCCGATGATCCGATCTGCATCATCTACACCAGCGGCACCACGGGGCCGCCCAAGGGCGCCGTCCTCACGCACGGCAACATCGCCGCGGTTAACATCGCCATCAACAAAATGATCGGCGACAACAGCCCCATCCAGACGAGTCTAAGCTTCCTGCCGCTCTCGCACGCGCTGGAGCGGATTGCGGGGCTCTTCTTCTCCCTGAACCTGGGAAAGACCGTGGCGTTCGCTGAATCGCTCAACACTATCGTCGACAACATGAAGGAGATCCATCCCACGCACGCCGTGGCGGTGCCGCGCGTCTTCGAAAAGATCTATGAGCGCATCACAACAACGGTGAACAAGCAGGGCGGTTTGAAAAAGGTGATATTCTGGCGGAGCGTTGCGCTCGGCAAGAAGATGAGCAGGGTGATATCGGCCGGCGGAAAACCGGGGCCGCTGTTGAAGCTCCGGTACAAGCTGACTTACAGACTCGTCTTCTCGAAACTCAGCGAGGCGACGGGCGGCAACCTGAAATACTTCATCTCCGGGGGCGCGCCGCTGGCGAAGAGCATCGCCGAATTCTTCCACGCGGCGGGCATCCTGGTGCTGGAGGGGTGGGGCGCCACCGAGCTCTCGGCGCCGGCGACCTGGAACAGTCCCTCGGAGTACAAGTTCGGTTCCGTGGGGAAACCGATCCCCTGCAACGAGGTAAAGGTCGCCGAGGACGGCGAGCTCCTGGTGCGCGGGCCCAACGTGTTCAAGGAGTACTGGCGCCGGGAGGACGTGACGCGCGAGGCGAAGGACCCCGACGGATGGTACCATACCGGCGACATCGGCTACATCGACAAGGAAGGATGGGTCTACATCACCGATCGGAAGAAGGAGCTCATCATCAGCGCGGCGGGGAAGAATATCTCGCCGGCGAACATCGAGAACGTCATGAAGGGGTCGCCTTACATCTCCAACATCATGGTGTACGGCGACCGGAGGAAGTACATCACCGCGCTGGTGAACATCGAGCGTGAGAACGCGGGCGCGTGGCTCGCGGAGAAGGGAATCGCGGCGAAGGAGGGCGCGTTCATCGGTGAGCTCCCGGAGGTGAAGGAGCTCATCCACGGCGAGATCGAGCGCCTCAACCACGAGCTCGCGCGCTTCGAGCAGGTGAAGAAGTTCGAGATACTGCCGGAGGACTTTTCCGTGGAGAACGACCAGCTCACGCCGACGCTCAAGCTCAAGCGGAAGAACATCATCGCGCGGTACCAGGACCTCATCAACCGCATGTACGAGGGGGAGCTGTACATCACGGAGTGAAGGCGCATCAAACCCGAAGGCGCGGAAGCGCTTCCGCGCCTTCGGCAGGGGAAATCACATCACCCACCACAACGGAGGACGCCATGCAGCGCTCGATACAGTTCACCCAGGAGCACGAGATCTTCCGCGAGAGCGTGCGCAAGTTCTTCGAGGCGGAGGTGAACCCGCACTACGAGGAGTGGGAGAAGGCCGGTATCGTCCCGCGCGAGGTCTGGAAGAAGTGCGGCGACATGGGTTTCCTCCTCCCCTGGCTCGACGAGAAGTACGGCGGCCCGGGCGCGGACTTCCTCTATTCGGTGATCGTCACCGAGGAGCTGGCGTACTCCGGCGCGAACTCGCTCATGCTCCCGCTCCACAGCGACGTGGTGGCGCCGTACATCTACGCCTTCGGGACAGAGGAGCAGAAGATGAAGTTCCTGCCGAAGTGTGCCTCCGGCGACACGGTGCTCGCCGTCGCCATGACTGAGCCGGAGGCGGGATCGGACCTGGCGTCCATGAAAACCCATGCGGTGAAGAAGGGGAAGGAGTGGGTGATAAACGGCCAGAAGACCTTCATCTCCAATGGGATCCTGTCGGACCTCGTAGTCCTCGCCGCGAAGACCGGCGGTAAGGACACGCCGGCGCACCAGGCGGTGAGCCTCTTCCTCGTGGAGCGCGGCGCCCCCGGCTTCACGCGCGGCGAGCCGATCAAGAAGATCGGCCTCAAGGCGCAGGACACCGCCGAGCTCTTCTTCGACGACTGCCGCATCCCGGAGGAGAACATCCTGGGGCAGGCGGGACTCGGCTTCATCTTCCTGATGCAGAAGCTCCAGCAGGAGCGGCTCGTCTGCGCGCTCGCGTCGCAGGCTGCCATGGAGCGCTGCCTGGAGATCACCATCGACTACGCGAAGGAGCGGAAGCTCTTCGGGAAGCCGCTTTCGAAGTTCCAGAACACGCAGTTCGTCATCGCGGACATGGCAGCGGAGATCTCCGTGGGGCGGAGTTTCGTGGACGACCTGATCCGCCAGCACATGGCGGGGAAGGACGTGGTGAAGGAGACCTGCATGGCGAAGTACTGGGTCTGCGAGACGGCGAAGCAGGTCGCGGACCGGTGCGTGCAGATCTTCGGCGGGTACGGCTACTGCGCCGAGTACCCGGTGTCGCGCTTCTACACCGACGCCCGCATCCAGACCATCTACGCCGGCACCTCCGAGGTGATGAAGCTCATCGTGGCGAGGAGCATGGGGCTGTGAGGATGGAATTATTCTATAAAGACTAGAGAAGGTGGATTCTGGAAAAGAGTCCACCTTCTCTCATAACAATCGTTAAAGGTAAAATGCAACGCCAAGAATTGCACGGGACAGGGCAAATGATTCATCGGTTGTTGTTTCATTATCTGTAAGTGTACCCGTGTTATTCCAGTATTTATATTCACGATCACGTTTATAATATCCGAATCCCATGTCGGCAAATATCCCTACATGATCGTTGAACATATACTTAAAGCCGACAATAAATGAGATCGAATAATCCATCTCTCGAGTTTCAGATTTATTGCTCCAGCCTGGTGAAGAAGATTTATCATCCTCTTCTGTACGGGATAAATCGAAACGGGGACCAAGGTAGAGATATAATCCGTTTCCAAAATCACTATAATAATATAAACCGATTGATGAACCGATCATCAAGTAATCTTCAGTTGATATTGAATCAGGATCATCTGCAACATCAACTCTTTCATAGCTCCCTTTTTTAAAGAACACTCCAGGTTCGATAGCGAAAAATGATACGGGGTGATATGCCAGGCCAATACCATAGATACGCAATACTGTTTCATCATTTCCAACCATCATTCCTTCGCCAATACTAAATCCTGTAAAAAAGTAAATCCCAGGTCCCCCGCCTCGATCTTCCCGGCGTTCTGCGCGAAAACCGGCGAGAAGGCGAAAAGCATCGCGACGCAGCAGACGACCACTAAAGCTCTTTTCATACAACCCTCCTGATTTTTGAAATATTTTTGTTATGACATTTTCTGAAAATTACAAATAATCAATATTGAAGTCAAAAATTTTTATTAAAATATAATTAATAAATATTTATTGTACACATATTATTGTTTGTTGTTTAATGCTAATATTGAGTGTGATTCTAGAGATGGCCTGGGAAGATATTCAGCAAAAGATCCGGAATTCCGCTGGTGCTGAACCGGATTGTGCAATACCTTGATTGTTGAATGCATCAAGAGCAAAGTGGAGATGAATGGTATTGCTGTAACATGCAATTCATGGAGTACAGGACCAGCATTGTATCCGATCCATGCTTAGATATTTTGGTGGAGATAGATGCGTGAGAATCGGGAAGGACCCAATAGCCGACTGTATCAGATAAATCCCCTCTCCCGCAGAAACGAATACCACGCCCTCCCGCGCTCGGCCCCGTCGAAGACGAGCCAGTGTCCCCCGTAGAGGAAATGCCTGTTGATGATTCCCCATTTTTCGCAGAGGGCCTCCACGTACTCGAAGGGGCAGACGCGGTCGCCCCGGGATGCGACTACGAGCAGCTTCTCCTGCGGCAGCTTCGGCATGAGGTTGAGCGGTGAGTGAAGCTCCCACACGCGCCTGATTTTTTCCCGCAGAACATCGTCGACCCGGAAGGGGAGGCGCGCCGTGCCGGGTCCCAGCGGTTTGGAGAAGTTCACCGCCGGCACCATCATCGCGCCGAAGGCGGCGACATCGCTCAGGCCGATGAAAAGCGCCGTGTTGTACCCGCCCAGGCTCGCCCCGATGAGGCCGGTCTCCGGGGAGCCGAGGTCCTTGAGGATGCAAAACGCGCCGAAGAGATCGTGCATCGCCTGGCCGACGCACTCGCAGGTCATCGCGGGATCGTCGGGCTGTAGATATATCCCGCGCTGCGAGAGCGTCCCGGTGCCCCGTTTCCAGTGGAACGGCGCGATGAAGAGCGCCACGTCCAGGCCCTCCGAAAAAAGTTTTTTCACCCGGAACATCTTCCGCGCCTGCCTCGGCTCGCCCAGCATGTAGCCGTGGTGGCAGAGGACGGTTTTGCGCGGTCCGTCGCCGTGGGTCCAGCGCACGAGATAACCGCTGCGGTTCGCTTCGTATGATGCGTACTTGTCCCGGATGAGCGGGTTCTTCGCCGTGTAGCCGCTCGCGTAACGGATGAGCTGGCTTTCCCCTCCGTGGTATGGTCTCCTGTCGATGATGGAGTATTCAGGGGTGCGCGATGGAAACGTGAAGAAGGACGCCGGCCTGTCGGCGTAGCCCTCGTCGATGTAGAAATCGATCTCACGTTCGTATTCCGCGCGCGTGATCTTCCTCACGGGGCGGAAGGGCCGCGCCAGTTTCGGGATAGAAAGGAACACTCGATCCACGAGGCTCCCCGCATTGTCCTTGAATTTCCGGTTGTCCATCGTTTCGCTCCGATGCGGTTATCGCGCGTTGCGCTTCGTCGCTTCCATCACGCGCGTCATCGTGTTGTTCATCACGATCATGGCGGCGTGATAAAGCGGAAAAAGCTTCCTTTTCAGCCAGTACGCGAGCTTGATATCGAAGGAAGTGATGACCATGAACCTGTTCCTTTTTATGCCGCGGATGATATCATGCGCGACCTTCTCCGGCGTCACCGCGTGCCTCTCGAACCTCCCGACCATTTTCTTCAGCGTCGGGTGGTTCCTGTCGACGCCGACTATGTCGACAGTCCCTACGAGCGGCGTCTTCACCGCGCCGGGGCAGACCACGCTGACGCCGATGCCGTGCCGCCTGAGGTCGTAGCGCAGCACCTCCGATATCCCTCGCAGGCCGAACTTGCTCGCGCTGTAGGCCGCGTGCCACGGCATCGCGAGCAGCCCCGCGGCCGACGACACGTTCACCAGGTGGCCGCCCTTCCCCGCGCTGACCATCCCGGGCAGCAGGCACTCCATCACGTGTATGGGGCCCATCAGGTTGATATCGACCATCTTTTTCCAGTGTTCGTGTCGCAGGAGCTCCACCGTGCCCCATGCCGATACGCCGGCGATGTTCATAACAATCTCCATCGCCCCGTGCTCCTCCTGTATGGCGCCCGTGAACTCCCTCACCGCCTCGAAGCTGGAGATGTCGAGCGCTTTCCACGCGTCGACCTTCCCGCCGCTTTTCCGTATCTGCCCGACGGCCTCCTCGAGCTGACTCGCGTTGATGTCCGTCAGGAAAAGCCGCGCGCCGAGTTCCGCCATGGCGATGGCCGTGGCGCGCCCTATCCCGCTCGCCGCGCCGGTGATGAAGCATTTTGCATCGCGAATATCTCTTTTATTCATGTATGCCTCGCGTGGGAATTGTGATAGATCGGCAATCGGTATTCTTTCTTTCGCAGCGCGCCATATGTGATCATACCAGTTTTACCATAATCAGATTTGATACTATACATGCCGATAATGGTTTTATCAACCTATAATTCGCAAGCCGGGAAAATCTTTTACAGGGAACCCGCAATGGTGTTCCGCGGGAAATTGGTATTGACATGAGTGGCATTGTATATGCTCTCTGATTGCTGATTTACGCGGGTGCCCCGATGGGCGTTTCGGCTGCAATGGGAATTAATTCGGGAATAAGTATTTTTTGTTTGATAGAGGATTACAACAGGAGGCTCGTTCAATGAAGGATTTTTTTGCACACTCGTGCCGGATTATCATCTTGATGATTGCGATGCTTGGATTGCAGTGCGTCACCTACCGGAATTTTCCTGAAAAGCAGGTGGGCAAAACGCCCGCGAAGCAGCACTATGTTCTGGCGAATTATAAAATCACCGGTGGCACCGTGTTCGGCGGGCTGGAAAGCCTGAGGAAGGTTTTCAAAAGCACATCGCCCTTCCCGAGAACCGAAAAGGTGGACGCCGATCCCCGCGAAGGGCTGTTCATCGATGTGAAAATAGAGCAGGTGATTCCCAGCGGCGGAGCGCTTCTTTTCGGGTATTGTTCCGCCTCGACTCTCCTGCTGGTGCCCGTGTGGTCGACACAGGATGGATACAATGTCCAGTATATCGTCAACCGCGACGGCAGAAGGATCCGCTCATACGAATACGAAATCAGGAGGAAAGCCTTCGTCTGGCTGTTTATCATGCCGTTTGCGTGGGTGAATTTTTTCACCTACAGCGAGGCGGACGCGTTCGAAGCAACCGCGTACCAGTTTTTCCACGACGCTCGAGAACACTTTACGGAAGCCCGGTGATCGGCCAGGCTGTGCGCATGCCCGACCAGATGAACAACATTCTCGCACGCTGCTTCGCGCTCACCGGGGGCATCGCCACGGGGAAATCCACCGTGGCGAAGATGCTCGCGGAGAAGGGCTGCCACATCGTAGACACGGACCTCATCGCGCGGGAGGTGGTGGAGCCGGGCACGCCGGGCCTAACGGAAATAATCGAAAAATTCGGCTCGGGGGTCCTCAACGGTGACGGCACCCTGGACCGCGAGGCTATGCGGCAGCTCATCATCCACGATCCGGAAAAGCGCGAAGTGCTCAACGGCATCACCCACCCGCGCATCAACGAGATCGTATTCAATCAGATAAAGAAGCATTACGCAAAGGACAGCCTGCCGATCATCATCGACGTGCCGCTGCTCTTCGAGGCCGGCTGGCATACAATCTTCGGCACGGTGATCCTGGTCTACGTCCCGGTGGCGGTGCAGGTGGAGCGGCTCATGGCGCGGGACGGACTCGCCCGCCAGATGGCGGAGAAAACGCTCACCTTTCAGATGGGGATAGAGGAGAAGAGGAAGCTCGCGACGTATGTCATTGACAACTCGGGAACGCTGGATGCAACCTCGCGCCAGGTTGAGGAGCTTTTCGGGAAGCTCAATCCCGCGAAAGTCTGAAAAAGTAGGGCCGCTCCATCCCCTTGTAGTCCATCATCCCCAGCACCGTGTTTTCGTCTATCTTCCTGAACAGGTCTATTATCGGTTGCCTGTCGTATACCATGGCGGCGCTTACCTTGCCGCGGTATTCCACCATCCGCAGGCGCGCGCCGCTGCTCCATGCCCGGAAGAAGAATAGCGAAAGCTGGAACGTTTTTCCGATTAGTGCGGAATGGAACAGCCTGAGGCGCAGCAGCGACATCGGCATGAAGAGCGGGTTGACGGGCACGAGGCCGCCGAGAACGCCGCGATAGACGAGCGGATGGACGTTGTCGGCGTCGATGAAGCGCTTGCCGTACCAGTGGTATTTTTCCAGCAGCCCGTCCCACGGGTGCCCGGAGGCGAAGCTGGCGCCCCGCCACCGGCCGAGCATGAAGTCGACTGCTAGCGGTTCCAGGCCGTCGAAATACGCGAGCGCTTCCGTTGTGTTCATCGGCTTCAATCCTTCTTTTTCTTCTTCATGAATTTTTTCCCGGCGGCTTCGGCCAGCTCGTCCGCGCGATCCTCGTCATGGACCCTGGTGCCCGGCGTCTTCCAGATAACGCTCCCGTCCCTTCGCATGGCCCAGAGCTCGTTGAAGTCGGTCCCGCACAGGAGAAATGAGCCCGGCCCGGTTACCGACAGTTTGTGGCCGTAGGTCCCGATGGAAAAGTTATGCACCGGCGCGTGCGGGCCCACCAGGATCTCGAACGAACCGTCGGGCGCCATGCGTCCCACATGGTCCCACGTATCGTCGCCGATCATTTTCTTGTGCTCGAAAACGACGAACACAGTGCCGTCGTCCGCCACGCCGCAATCATGGATCTGGGTGATGGCGTTCTGTTTTGCCTGCACGGTCCCCAGGTGCGTGCCGGACGGATCATACCGCGATACGATGCATTTTTCCTTGTGGATGAAATAGAGGGTCCCCTCCGGGCCCGGCTCAAGAAGGGCGTCATCCGGAGGATAGAGCGGCCGGTCGGGCATCGCCCCCCAGTCGGGCCTCTCGCCGGGGCCGGGCAGGTCGCGGTCTTCGATCCCCTTCCACATGGGGATTGATTTCCCTTCTGAATCGTATCGGCGCAGCCTGTAAGGAAAATCGGGAGGCATGCCGCGAAACACGACGAGCGTGTTGTCCGACAGAGCGACAGCGCCGAAATGCGCGAGAACGGATATCGTATCGGCCTGCCCCTCGTTGCGGATATCACCCGCGAGATCTCCCGTGGAGGCATCGAAGGAGAGAACCTCCTCCTCATTGGAAGCGACGACCCAGAGTAAGCCCGCGCCGCCCACATAAAAAAGACGGGCGTCGCTCGTGATCGTGAGGTTCTCGATCAGCCATTTGAAACGCCCCTTCTGGTCGGTCCGGCCGATGCAGGCGCCTTCGTGGCTGTCGAACAGGAGGACGGCGTCCCCGTCGGGGAGGAGGGCGATATCGGTCACTTCGCTTATGTCGTCGGGGATCAGTGCCACTGCGTCGCCCATCTCGACCATTATGTACCAGGGGTGGGCCGTCATCACGGGGTGGAGGCGGAGCCATACATCATCGGGCACCAGGAGGTCGTTGCCGCAGAACGTGCACTTAACCGTCCGGCTGGAACCGTCCAGTTGGAGCCCTCCCCCGCAGTGATAGCAGTGGATGGAGACGGAGGTCTCGCCCTTGAATACGGTTCCCGCGGTCGCCGTCTCTCCGACGAGCAGCACCGGGTCCGGGACGACCCGGGAGAACCATTCCGGCGGTTTCCGGACCGTGGCAATTTTGTTGCACGAGCCACAGGTGAACTTGGCCGCACCCCCGCTGGCAATTGCGCGCAGGTCGTCGATCTTCCAGGCGGCTCCGCACTCACGGCATTTCGGATCGGACCGGCCGTATGTCATGCCGTAGGACCCTATCGAGGCATGAAGCCCCTTGGCCCAGCTTTCCTTTCCCGGCTCCAACCCGGTTGCCTTCACCAGGCTGGCGGTGACCAGGTACGCCCAGAGGTACTCGGGAGTCGGGGTGTGAGCGCCGCACTTCATGCAGAGGATGCTCTCGGCAGCGCAGTTCACGGGCAGCGTCTCTCCGCAGCTCCGGCACTGGAGGTTGAATTCCAGCCACACCGATCTGATTGCCATGGGAAACCTCCGGCTTTGATTTCATGGGAGACTCGCGATGAACATTGATGTGCGTTGCCAACGGTTTCATTAAATATATGAAACCGGATAATCAAAATCAATTATTTTATTGCAATGGGACGCGCATGGCCGCAGATTCTCCACCCATGATCGAACGCATGAACCATCTCGGCGCGGCGCGAAGACCATTTCTGTTCGTCATCGACTTCGAGATGCGGAAACCCATCATCCTCCCGCTCGATGATATCGATCCGCGCGAAGTGAGTTTCGACATCCGCGGCGTGCGAAACTGCCCGCCGGCGATCCCGAACCGCGCGCGGTCGCATATTGGCAAACACCCTGTTTCGTACGCGCGCTACCTCGACGCGTTCAACCATGTGGTCGCCTGCCAGCGCGCCGGCGATTCCTATCTCTGCAACCTCACGTTCCCCACGCGGATAGAAACGAACCTGTCACTGGAAGATATCTTTCACCGGGCGGTCGCGCCGTACAGGCTCATGCTCCGCGGAATGTGTACCGTCTTCTCGCCGGAGCCGTTCGTCCGCGTCCGCGGGGGGGTGATATCGTCCTATCCAATGAAAGGGACCACCCGCGCCGACGAGCCCGGTGCCGAAGCAAAACTCCTTGCCGACGAAAAGGAGTTCGCCGAGCACCTGACGATCGTGGACCTGATACGCAACGACCTGGGCATAGTGGCCCGCAACGTGCGCGTGGAGCGCTTCCGCTACGTGGAGAAAGTGTCGACCGCGCGGGGCGATCTCCTCCAGACGAGCTCCGAGATAACGGCGCGGCTTCCGGAAGACTGGCGGGAGAGGATCGGGGAGATCGTCGCCGCGCTCCTTCCCGCCGGCTCCGTGACCGGCGCCCCCAAGAAACGCACCGTGGAGATCATCCGGGAGGCGGAGGGCGCGGAACGCGGCTGGTATACGGGAATCTTCGGCGTCTTCGACGGCAATGATCTTGACAGCGCGGTGATGATACGCTTCATTGAGAGGACGGAATCCGGGCTCTTCTACCGCAGCGGTGGCGGCATCACCGTCTACAGCGACCCGGAGTCCGAATACCAGGAGCTTATCGACAAGGTCTATGTCCCGGCTGGTTGAATCGCTGAAGATCGAGAACGGTGTTGCCGCGAACCTCGCGTATCACAACGCGCGGATGAACAGGACGCGGCGTGCCCTGTTCGGCTGCGCTGACGATATCGACATTGCCGATGTGCTGCGCGGCCGCGCGGTTCCCTCCGCCCCCGTGTGCAAGTGCCGCGTGTTCTACCGCGAGGCGGTGGAGGAGGTCGATATTAAACCATATTCGAGGAAGCGCGTCGAATCGCTGAAAATCGTTGAATGCGACGACATCGACTACGTCTGGAAGTACGAGGACAAGTCGGCTTTCGAGGAGCTCCTCCTCCGGAAGGACGACTGCGACGACGTCCTCATCGTGAAGCAAGGGCTTATCACCGACACCTCCTTCTCGAACATCGCGCTCTTCGACGGCTCGCGCTGGTACACGCCCGCCCGGCCGCTCCTGCGCGGTACGAAACGCGAGATGCTGCTGGAGCAGTGCGCGCTCACGGAGCGGTACATCGCGCCGGGCGATCTGCGGAATTTTCAGAAAGCGTCGCTCATCAACGCGATGATGGAGCTGGGGGAGTTGGAGATAGTCGCTGCGCGGATCGTTCCGTGACGGCTGGGTCTCGGCTGGGATTCACGGCATACCGACGCCTGTTGGGTGATTGTAAAACAGTTGATTTTTCAACGGCCGGTATGTACTGTGTGTTCCGGATTTATTAATTACATGAGGTGGAGCGATGAGAAGATACAAAAGCCTTGGAATACTCTTGATGATCGTCGCGGTCGCAGCCTGCGCGTCAAACAAGAAGGTAGTCAGGGAAAGCACGACCAACCTGATGAAGAAATACCGCGGGGAGATCAACCAGCGGATCGCTGTCTTTCCCTTCATGACGAAGTCCCAGCAGAAACTACCCGAGCTCTCGGATTTCGATGACGAGGTGATGGACATTGTCTTTGACGACAAGAGGTTCCAGATAGTGGAACGCAGCCTCGTGGAGCAGATTTCCAAGGAGTGGACGTTCAGCGAATCCGGCATGGTGGACGAGGCGCAGCGGTCGAAGATCGGCAGGCTGTCCGGCGCCAAGCTCATTCTCGTTCCCATCATCTCGGGACAGAAGAATATCAACATGAGGATCATCTCCGTGAATTCCGGCGACGTGCTTTCGTACATCAGGAACACCCTGGCCTCGCCGATAGTGGAAGCAGCCGCGCCCGCGGGACGGCGCCCGTCGTCATCCGGCGGTTCGGCGTACATCGCTCCTTCCGGCGGAGGGTCAATATCACTCGGCGGTAACGCCAGCGGCAATATCGGGCCCGGCCAGATCGACACCTACTCCTTAAACCTGAGGAGCTCCAAGAACGTGGAGATCAGGGCGGACAAGACCGACGCTTCCTTTGACCCCTTTCTCGAATTGCGCAACAGCTCGGGTGGCACGATCGCGACGGATGACGACGGCGGCGAGGGCTTGAACGCGAAGATCAACACGTTTCTGTCGGCGGGCTCGTATGTCATAGCCGTGAAGGCGTACAACACCAGCACGTCGGGAAGCTACAGCCTTTCGGTGAACGAGGCGATGGATCCCGTGGTTTCCAGCGGGGGCACGGGCAATTTCGGTGATTTATTGATACAGCTGGAAACAAGCATCAACTACTCCGCGCAGACCGATAACTGGAGGAACAGGCGCGCCGGGTGGCTTAACGATGTCAGGGGGGCCTCCGGCAACGTAAGCCGCATGAGGACACTGGTTCTGGAGTTCGAAACGAACATTAGGACCAGCGCCCAGAACAGCAGCTGGATCAGCAACTCCAGGGGCAGCTGGGTGCAGCGGGTGAGAAGCGCTAACTCAATCGGCCAGCTGTCAACCCTGCTCATGGAATGCGAGAGCAACATCCTGTACACCGCGCAGAGCTCGAACTGGAGGAACCAGCGTAGCGGCTGGACGTCCCAGATGCAGGCTCTGCAATCGCATTAGAACAGCGGGCGGGTGCCTGATTTTATACTCCAATCCGTAAGGAACGGCAAAGTCCGTTCCTTACGTCTTTTATATCCGAGGGATGACACACGTTGCTGCGAAACCCTGGCTTGCCAGGGGCCCGGACAGAAAAAGACGCAAGAAATAATTTGACAGGGCGTTAACCGCGGAATACTGCTGTACGCCAGCCGGCACTACCGATTATCAAACGAAACCAGCGGAGGAACAGAGAGTGAAAATATTCATAGACAGCGCCGATCTCGACGAAATCAAGCAGGCATTCGACTGGGGAGTCTGCGACGGCGTGACCACCAACCCGTCGCTCATGAAAAAGGCCGTGGACAAGCGCGTCTCTGCGGGCGAGAAGCTCGACCTGAAGGAGTACATCAAGCGCATCCTGGAGATCGCGAAGGGGACGCCCGTGAGCCTCGAGGTGACGGAACTCACCGCGGCGGGCATGATCGAGCAGGGGAAACGTATCTTCGACATGTTCAATCCGGTCGCGGGCAACGTCAACGTGAAGATACCGGTGAATCCCGCGTTCAAGGACGGGGACACCACGCACTTCGACGGCCTGCGCGCGGTGCGGGCGCTTTCGGAACAGGGCATTCCCGTCAACTGCACGCTGATCTTCACGCCGGAGCAGTGCCTGCTGGCGGCGAAGGCGGGCGCGGCGTTCATCAGTCCGTTCGCGGGGCGCGTCGACGACCTGATCCGCACGAAGGCAGGGGTGAAGTTCGATAAGACGGCCTATTTTCCCGCGGAAGGGATGATGAAGGATGACGCGCTTGTCGAGGACAACGGCGTGGTTTCGGGCATAGACCTCGTGGAGCAGTGCGTCGACGTGCTGGATATCTACGACTTCGAGGCGGAGATCATAGCGGCGTCTCTCAGAAATCCGCGGCAGGCGCGGGAGGCCGCGCTGGTTGGCGCGCACATCGCCACGCTGCCGTTCACGGTGATTCGCGACATGCTGAAACACGCCAAGACTTTCGAGGGCATGGATCTTTTCACGAAGGACATCGTGCCGGACTACGTGAAGATGCTGAAGGGCTGAAATTGAAAGGGCCCCCGGAAGGGAGCCCTTTTTATTATCAGAAATACTTTGGCAAAATTGTCTTGAGCTTCGCAACCGTCTGCGGATTGCGTTTTTCCGGAGCGGTTATCACAGCGTACTTCACCGTGTCGCCGCACTCGCAGGTGCGCTTCTTTCCCGTCTCTTTCAGCAGCACCTTCACCAGGTCTTTTGCAGCCTGGGCGTTGCTGTTCAGGTGGCCGATAAGCATCTCCACGTTCACGTGCTGCTCGTCCTCCTTCCAGCAGTCGTAGTCGGTGCACATGCAGATCATGCAGTAACATATCTCCGCTTCCCTTGCGAGCTTCGCCTCGGGGATGGCGCTCATGTTGATGAGACCCGCGCCCCACGAGCGGTAGAGCTCGCTTTCCGCGCGGGTGGAGAAGGCGGGCCCTTCCATGCAGATGAGCGTTTCATCCACGTGCATGGTGAGTCCCTGCTTTTTCGCCAGGGGCTCCACGATGCCCTGCAGGCGGGCGCAGAAGGGATGCGCGAACGCTATGTGCGCGGCAACGCCCTCGCCGAAGAATGTGCCCGGGCGCGCCTTTGTCCGGTCGATGACCTGGCTTGGCATGACGAAATCGAGCGGGCGGATCCGCTCCTGGAGGCTCCCCACCGCGGAGAAGGCGTATATCTCGGAGACGCCGAGCATCTTGAGCGCGGCGATGTTGGCGCGGAAGTTGATCTCGTGCGGGAGGATGAAGTGACCCCGGCCGTGGCGGGGCAGGAAAGCCGCGCGTACGCCGTCGGCCTCCGCGATCACTATGCTGTCCGAAGGTTTTCCCCAGGCGGTGTCCATCGACACTTCCTCGATGATTTTAATGCCTTCGATGTCGTACAGCCCGGACCCGCCTATTATACCCACGCTTGCCTTGTTCACGGTTTTCTCCTTGGAATGGTGTTTGAATGAGTGAAAAGTCGATAATCGCACGCCGAAAAAGGCAAGTTTTTTTCAGCCCGGAAATGAAGGCCCCGCCTTTTCAAAAGGCGGGGCCGCTGATCGCCTCAGGCGGCGCGCGACTCCTTCAGGCTTCTGCGTGCCTCGAAGGCGAGGAACACCGCAAGGAAGAAGAGTACCGCCGCGATGGCGGCGAGAACGTAATTCCCCCCGACGATATTGTGATGTACCATGACTGAGAGCGCCGAAAGCGTTATGAGAAACATGACGATCATGGGGATTTTGACGAACCAGTTCGATTTTTTGTGGCGGCTCAACCACGCCGTGACCGACATGAGGGCCAGTGCGGCCAGGAGCTGGTTCGCCGATCCGAAGATGGGCCATATCTTGAGTCCCTGCCCGCTCACCACGAGGGCCCCCGCCAGAAGTACGCCGATGATGGTGGCGAGATACCTGTTCCGCGTGAGAATCGGCTGCTTGTCTTCCGGGACGCCGTCCTTCTGGAAGAATTCCTGCATGGCGAAGCGCGCGAGCCTGGTCGCGGTGTCGAGCGAGGTAAGGGCGAAGGCCGATACCGCCAGGGAGGCGAAGGTCTTCCCGGCGTCGTAGTCGATCCCGAAACGGGTCATCATGGTCCCCAGGCCGTGGGAGAAGACGGCGATGGGATTGCCCTTCATGGCGGCGTAGTCGGCGTCGATGAGCATGGCGGCGGTGATGAGGGCGACCACCGCCAGCACCGACTCGATGAGCATCGCCCCGTACCCCACGAGACGCGCGTCCTTCTCGCTGTTCAGCTGCTTTGCCGTGGTTCCCGAGGCGACCAGAGAGTGGAAGCCGGATATGGC
>JAGODF010000306.1 GCA_017998375.1 Spirochaetota bacterium | reverse complement strand
CCCTGTCATCGCGGAGGGAGGCCCAGAGGGTTCGCGACAGGCTCAACCAGGAAGACATCCCCTCCTTCATCGTGAGGGAAGGCCGGGAATAGAATAAATGCGCAATTAATAACCATTAAAACACCTCTCGCGACGGGAGGTGTTTTTTTAAATTAATGATTCAAGCCGGAAAAAAATATTGACTTAAAAACCCCGTTTTTTAATATTTTGTCTCCATTTGTGCCCACGTAGCTCAGTCGGTAGAGCATTTGCATGGTAAGCAAAAGGTCACCAGTTCGATTCTGGTCGTGGGCTATGTATCCAGCGGGCGGTAGGTGGTGCCTGCCGGGCCGGGAGAAGGGGTTTAGTTTTTTCCTGATTATCATCCCATAAATGATTGTGACGGGGCGGGGGGTCCGGAGGATCCGGTTCCACGCGGGTATGGCCCGGGGTTCAATCGTCAGCCGGGGGCCGGTGTTTCTTTTCCGTTTTTCAGGGCATGCGACACAGTGTTCGTACATTACACGGTATATAAAAGGTCAAACCAATGCGCGAGATAATATTACTGTCCTGCAAGGACTGCAAGCGCCGCAACTACTCCATCACCAAGAACAAAAAGACCCAGACGGGCAAGCTCGAGGTGATGAAGTTCTGCAAGTTCTGCAACAAGCACACGATGCACAAGGAAACCAAGGCCTGACGGCATCCGCCGTGGCCCGGCGCTTCAACCATATGGTAAGGTATTTTTTGATATGAAGCTTTTTGAATTTGTACGCGAGTCGCGCGAGGAGCTGAAGAAGGTCACCTGGCCCGAGAAGGAAGAGGTGAGCAATTTCACCATCGTCGTGATCGTCACGCTTGTTATCGTGTCGGTGTTTCTTGGTTTCGTCGATTACTTTTTGAATCAGCTCATTGAGCTGATTGTGAGATAGGGTATGGATAAAGAGTGGTATGTAATCCATACGTTTTCCGGGCACGAGAACAAGGTGAAGCAGGCCCTGGAAAAGAAGATAATGAACCTGGGACTGGAGAACGAGAGGGACTTCAGGATCAAGATCCCCACTCTCGACGTCCCGGAGATCAAGGACGGGAAGAAGAGGGTGAAGTCGAGAAAGTTCTTCCCGGGATACATCCTCATCGAGGCGGTGCTTTCCGACGACGTGAGGAAGCTGGTGAAGGACACTCCGGGGGTGACGAACTTCCTGGGGGTGTTCGATTACGCGAAGAACTCCTTCGAACCCAAGGCGCTGTCCCGGAGCGAGGTGAGCGCGCTTTTCGAGCACCAGGGCGAACAGAAGGTGAAGGAGAAGGTGACCGTGGCGATGGAGTTCTCCGTGGGGGAACACATCAAGGTTATCGACGGTCCCTTCAGCAATTTCAGCGGTATCATCGAGGAGGTTTTCCCGGAGAAGGGAAGGCTCCGCGTCAAGGTCGAGATTTTCGGAAGGGCCACGCCCGTGGAACTCGACTTTTTGCAGGTGGGTAAAATCTGAAGCGGTCTGGATTGCGGGCGAAGCCCGCGATGTCATGCCACTCGGTTGTTTTGAACTGTTATTTCCAGGGTCAAAGGGGCGCAGCCCCTTGCAGGGCCCCGTCCCGGCGAGCCGGGGCATAGTTATCAGGGTGCGGGCGAAGCCCGCAATGCGCAATGTCATTCTGGCAGTTTGTTCGAAGCAATGTATGGGGTAAAAGGGGCGCAGCCCCTTAAAAGCCCCGCAGGGCCCCTGCATCTATCAGGGTGCGGGCGAAGCCCGCGATATTAAGAGAGGAACTCTATCATGGCTCCCAAGAAGAAAAAGAAGATACTCGTGGAGATAAAGCTCCAGATCACCGGCGGCCAGGCGACGCCCGCTCCCCCCGTGGGACCGGCCCTGGGCCAGCACGGCCTCAATATCATGGAATTCTGCAAGGCGTTCAACGACAGGACCAAGAGCCAGACGGGGACCATCCTCCCCGTGGTTATCTCCGTGTACGAGGACAGGACCTACACGTTCATCGTGAAAACCCCGCCCGCGTCGGTGCTGGTGAGAAAGGCGGTAGGACTCGAGAAGGGATCGAGCGATCCGAGCAAGACCAAGGTCGGCAAGATCACCCGCAAGCAGCTTGAGGAGATCGCGACCCTCAAGATGCCCGACCTTAACGCGAACGATCTGGACGCGGGAGTGAAAATCATCGCGGGCACGGCGAAGGCCATGGGCGTTGAGCCGGAAATCCAGTAAGACCGACAATTCATCACGTTGAGATATACAGGGGAAGTGACATGAAACAAGGCAAGAAGATGAGCGAAGCCAAGTCAAAGGTTGATAAGAAGAAACTCTACAACATTGACGAAGCGGTCAAGATCATGAAGGAAACCAAGTTCGCCAAGTTCGACGAGACCGTCGAAGTGGGCGTCAAGGTGGTGCACAAGAGCCTCCAGAACGTGCGCGGCGCCGTATCGCTGCCCCACGGCACCGGCAAGGACGTGAAAGTGCTGGTCATCTGCAAGGGCGACAAGCAGAAGGAGGCGCAGGAGGCCGGTGCCGACTTCGTGGGCGCCGAGGACGCAATCGAAAAAATCAAGGGCGGATGGACGGAATTCCAGGCCGTCGTCGCGACGCCTGACATGATGAAGGAAGTCGGAAAGCTGGGTCCCATCCTCGGCAGAAAGGGGCTCATGCCCAAGCCGAAGGCCGGCACCGTCACAGAGGATATCAAGGGCATAGTGAAGGAGCTCAAGGGCGGCCGCGTGGAATACAAGGCCGACAAGACGGGTGTCATCCACGTGGGAGTGGGGAAAATGTCGTTCAACGAGATGCAGATCGAAGAGAATGTCAGGGCTTTTTTCAACCAGGTGATGAAGGACAAACCCTCGGACGCCAAGGGGAACTATATCAAGTCGGTGCACATCTGTTCAACCATGGGGCCCGGTATCAAAATCAATTACAAGGGGATTGAGCGGTAATGGTAAAGCAATATAAGGTAGATGAAGTTGAGCAGCTGGTAAAGAAGCTCAACAACAAGAAGAACATCATCCTCACCCACTACAGTGGCGTCAAGGTCAAGGACCTGAGCGTCCTTAGAAAGAAGCTCCGCGCGGCCGGCGCGGACTACAAGGTGGTGAAGAACAACCTTTTCCGCCTGGCCCTGAAGCAGACGGGTCACACGCAGATAGACGAGCACCTGAAGGGACCCACGGCCGTGGCGTTCATGCCGGATGATATTGGCGGCGTTGCCAAGATCCTCAAGGAATTCAAGAAGGACATGGCGGAGTTCCAGTTCACCGTCGGCATCATGGACAACGTGGTGTACACGGGCGCCCAGGTGGAAAAGATCGCCGACCTGCCATCGAAGGAAGCGATCCTCTCGCAGATAATGATGCTTATCAACGCGCCGCTGACCCAGGTGGCCACGGGCATGAACCAGGTCATCGCGTCGCTGGCACGCGGTATCAATTCCGTCGCCGAGAAGCAGGGGTTGCAGGCGTAGAGACGCGATTAATCGCGTCTGTACTTGTGGTGGACGTGCCGCCGCGTGCGGCGGATCATAAGGAAAAAGTAAGGGTTTCAAGAGTCTGTTATTCACTATTAGATCGGGATTACGACCGTCGCGTATTGAATACCATGCTTTCCCCCTTATAGGTTTTTACGGCACAGACCGTATTAACTTGATAAATATCAGTAAATATAAGGAGAAAAACAATGGCGAAGTTATCTACTGCTGAACTGCTTGACGCCATCGGAAGCCTCACTGTCGTAGAGGCCGCCGAGCTGGTCAAGGCCATGGAAGAGAAGTTCGGGATTTCGGCTGCGGCGCCCGTAGCTGTAGCGGCGGCGGCAGGTCCCGCGGCGGAGGCCGCCGAGGAGAAGACCGAATTCGACGTCATCCTCAAGAGCCACGGCGAAAAGAAGATCGAGGTCATCAAGGAAGTCCGCGCCATCACCGGGCTTGGCCTCAAGGAAGCGAAGGAGCTCGTCGAGGCCGGCGGAAAGACCGTCAAGGAGAAGGTTTCCAAGGACGAGGCCGCCAAGATCAAGGAGCAGCTTGAGAAAGTCGGGGCGACGATTGAACTCAAGTAGGTTCAAGACGTCTGGTTTTTGAACATTATCAGGATCAGTGCCGATAGGTTTGGTTGCGAGTCAGTCAAACCTATCGGTGTTCATATTGGATTTGGCTCCCGGCCCCGCGCGTGAGGGGCACATCTGTCTTTACGTGGTTTCCCTGCGCTGCAGGTTATGCACTGCATCTCGCTGATGTATGGTCTATGTGTATAGTGAAAATATCTACAGGGACGTTCACCCGCGCCGGTTCCCGTGAACACCGGGTATACCGCGGGGATTTGTAGTGCCGTTTTTCGGCCGTGTAGCGCCCGCAGGGGAATGCGGGGAAGCCGTTTTCCCGGTTCCCTATAACACTTGAGGTTGGATCGTATATGCAAAAATCCGGAAACATCGTCGATTTTGGAAAGATCAAGGTTCCGCTGGAACTGCCCAACCTGATAGAGGTCCAGCTCCAGTCCTACGACTGGTTCCTCCAGGCGGGGCTCGAGCCCCGGAAGAGGCAGAGCCAGGGACTCCAGGAGGTCTTCGAGGATATCTTTCCCATAGAGAGCCCCCACGAGGACGTGGTGCTGGAGTTCATCGACTACGAGATAGGCAGCCCGAAATATTCCGAGCAGGAGTGCAAGGAGCGCGACGTAACCTATGCCGCGCCCCTGAAGTCTACCATCCGGCTCATCAAGAAGGACAGCATGGAGGTCCGTGAGCAGACCGTCTACATGGGCGACATCCCGCTCATGCCCTCCCGCGGGACCTTTATCAGACACGGCGACGAGCGCGTCGTGCTGAACCCGCTG
>JAGODF010000305.1 GCA_017998375.1 Spirochaetota bacterium | reverse complement strand
CTACCACCGCTTGGAGGGAATGAAACCGGTGATCTCGCCGGGCAGGTCGATACCGGTCCTCTGGTCCATGCCGAAGTGGCTCGCGTAATTGAAGATGACGGTGGGCCCTATGCGGAGGCCCAGCTGGTAGAAATACACGCTGCATGACCGCGCGATGGCCCAGTAGAGGTTGAGGCTCCCGTGCGCGCGGTAATCGAAGAATACCGTGTCCACGAAACCCCGGAGCGTGAAGGTCCCGCCGCAGTAAAGCGAGGTTGCCGGGTTCCAGCGTTCCTCCTCCAGCGCGGCGATGGCGGTGATGATCTTGAACGTGGAAGCCGGGGGAAAGCGCGACTGGATGGCCCGGTTCAGGAAGGGCCTCTTGGGATCGTTCGTCAGCTGCTGTATGATCTCGAAATTGTTGCGCGCGATCACCATGTTGGGATCGAAGTCGGGCCGGCTCACCAGCGCGAGCACCTCTCCCGTCAGCGCTTTTATGACCAGGGCCGCTCCCTGGTAGTTTTCCATCGCCTCGTACGCCGCCTGCTGTATGCCGTAGTCAATCGTGAGGACCAGGTTGTTCCCCGCCTGGGGCTCCAGTCCTATCTCCTCGCCCTCCACCCTGTTGCGCACGTCGACGATGCGCCGCACGTAACCGTCGCGGCCCCGGAGGGTCCGGTCATACTGGTTTTCCAGGCCGTTCTTCCCCACCCGCTGGTAGTGCCGGTATCCCTGGTTCTTCAGCTGGGCATACTCTTCCTTGCTGATGACGCCGATGTATCCCACAACGTGGGCGAACATGTTGGCGTGATTGTAGACGCGCACCGAGGCGTCCTCCCAGTCGATGAAGGGGAACTTGTCCTGGTGCGTCGCGATGGATACGATGGTATCGAATGCCACGTCCTCCTTGATCACCGCGCGTTCCCAGGGATTACGCCCCTTGATATCGTTGAGGACTTCGTCCGCGTTGACCTTCATGAGGCGGCACACGAGCCTCACGGTCTCCTGCATCTTGTTGTTGTCCCTGAAGTTCGCCGGGATGGTGGTCACGTTGAAGGACGGGCGGTTCGACACGATCACCGTGTTCTTCTTGCCGAGCTCAAAATTTCTGTCATAGAACTCGCCCCGTGCCGCCGGGATGGGGATGTTGTTCTCCATGTTCATCCGCGACTTCTGGGAATACTCCTTGCCCTGGATGAGCTGGAGATTCACGAGCTGGAGCACTATTATCGCGAAGGCGAAGGAGACTACGGCCAGGAAAAAGAACATCCTGACCCTGAACATATCGAGCAGCTTCGCCTTCAGAGTGGCAAGCACGGATCAGTTGCCCTCCCGCTCAATCTCGCGCTCGAAAATCTTGTTGTACAGGGGAAACAGGAACGGCGCCAGGATGGCGTTGTACAGCGATTCGGGGATGATGATTCCCGCGCGGGACGATACCGACGCCGAGTCGAAGATGTAGCACAGGAATATCATGATGATTCCCTTGACGATGGACGCCGCGAGCATCAGAAGGAACACCGTCGCGAGGTTTTCCCGAAGCACCGACCTGCCGAACATCCCCACCGCGAAACCTATCACCATTTTCGGAAAGGTGAGGAGACCCAGGGGCGCGTTCGACACGGCGTCGTGGAGGAGGCCCGCGATGAAACCGGTGACCTCGCCGTAAAAGGAGCCGAAATTATATCCGAAGAACACCACCGCGATGAAAAGGAGGTCGGGCTTGGCACCCGCCACCTTCAGCACGTCGAAGGAATCGTGGCCCTGGATGATGAGCGACGCGATGATGATCGCCCCGGTGAAAACGTATCCGACTATCATGTAGGTGTATCACTCCTCGGCGCTTTTCAAAAGCTCCATGAATTCATTGTCCGGTTCCTTCTTGATGATGAAGACGTCCTCGATCCGGTTGTAGTCGATTATGGGCGTCACGATGGCGCGCTGGTAGGCGCTCGCCTCCATGATCTCCGCCTTGAGCACCTTGCCTATGAGAAGGCCTGCGGGGAAGATGCCGCCCTGCCCGGAGGTGACCACGACGTCGCCGAACTTCACCAGCACCGACTTGCTGACGTAGTCCATGATGCAGAGGTTGGATCCCGAGGAGAGGCCTTTCAGGAGTCCCGGAAAGCGGCTCCCCTGGAGCATCACGCCGAGCTTCATGTCCGGCGCGACAATGGGAAGAACCCGGGAGACGCTCCCCCGCACCTCAATTATCTTCCCGATGATCGCCTTCTCCTCGCCGTGGTATGCCACGACCGGCATGTTCACCTTCACGCCGTCGGAGCTCCCCCGGTTGAGGATGATGGTCCGGAACCAGTTGTCCGGGTCGCGGGAGATCACGATGGCCGGGATGGATTCATACTCGATGCGCTCCTTCATCTGGATCACCGCGCGGAGCCGCTCGTTTTCCTTCTTTATCTCGCCAAGCTCCTCGGCGATTGCCTCGTACTTCATGAGCTTCTGGCGCGTGCGCTGGAGCTCGTCCCGCAACTCGCCCAGCTCGGTGAACCCCGCCCAAAAACGGTGCACGCCCCCCTGGAGCCCGTCATAGCCCTTCTGGAACGGCATGACGAAAAGGTTCCCCAGCCCCTCTATGGAGACTATCGGAGTCGATGTTTTCATTGTAAGGGAAACGAGGCAGAAGAGGGTGAACCCGATGAACGCCACTATGGTCTTATTTCGTATAATGAATTCCAACAGAACCTCGATAACTCAACGACAGAGTAACAAGAGGGAAGCCCGCCCTTTCGCTATGTGCGCGGGTGTAATGCCCCTTCCACAGGGCAAAGCTACTTCAGATTCGCCCTGTAGAGGTATTTCAGCTCTTCGAGGAACTTGCCGGCCCCGAGGACCACGCAGGTAAGCGGGTTCTCCGCCCTGATCACGGGCACGCCGGTTTCCTTGCTTATATATTTGTCTAGTCCCTTGAGGAGCGAGCCCCCGCCGGTCATGACTATGCCGCGTTCCACGATGTCGGCCGCGAGTTCCGGGGGAGTCTTTTCCAGTATGCGCTTGATCGCGTCCAGTATCTGGTCCACCGGCTCCTTGAGCGCCTTCCGCATTTCAGAGGAATCGATCTCCAGTGTCCTGGGGAGGCCGGATATCGCATCGCGACCCTTGAGCTCCATGGTCTCGGCTTTCTTTTCCGGAAAGGCGTTGCCGATGCGGAACTTCACGTCCTCGGCCATGCGCTCGCCTATCACCAGGTTGTACTGCGTCCTCATGTATTTTATGATCGCCTCGTCGAACTCGTCGCCGGCGATCCTCACGGAATCCGCTATCACCAGGCCGCCCAGCGAAATGACCGCTATCTCCGTGGTTCCGCCGCCGATGTCGACGATCATGTGTCCGGCCGGCTCGTGGATGGGAATGTTCGCCCCTATGGCAGCCGCCAGGGCCTCTTCAATGAGAAATATGTCTCGGGCGCCGGCCTGCTCCGCCGACTCGCGAACCGCGCGCTTTTCCACTTCCGTGATACCCGAGGGAACTCCTATCACCACCCGGGGCCGCACCAGGGTCTTCCGCTTGTGCACCTTTGTGATGAAATACCGAATCATCTTCTCGACGGTCTCGAAGTCCGCAATGACACCGTCCTTCATGGGCCGTATCGCCACGATGTCGCCGGGCGTCCGCCCGAGCATCCGCTTCGCTTCATGTCCCACCGCGAGCACCTTGCCGGTGCTGGTCTGGACGGCAACCACCGAAGGCTCGCTGAGCACGATCCCCTGTCCTTTCACATGAACGAGCGTATTCGCCGTTCCAAGGTCAATTCCCATATCGTTGGAAAACATTCCGTACAATGAACCGAAAATCATCTACTGCTCTCCTTGCCCTTCATCTGAATCGGCCTCGAAAGCGCCGGGAAATACGAGTATCAGGATGACCATCCGCCTGAAACTGCACCTGTTCCCCGGGCCGCCGGCCGCGAAAAGGTCTATTTTGTGCTAATCGCTATGTGATGAGGTTCAGTCCCACCCCGGGGGAAAACGCATGAGCCAGCACACCAGCATGAGCGTAAAAAATGCTACAAATACTGCACTTTCAACTACTTTCTATCCAAATTTTGTCAAGCCATAATCACGGATTCCATTAATTATGGCAATATTAATTCTAACTTTATTTGCCTTCCAGCAGCCTTTTCGCCTCGGCGCTGTTTTTATCGATCTGCAACGCCTCTGTCCAGGCCTGGCGTGCCTTGATTTTGTCCCCAAGCGCCGCATGGCTTTTCCCAGACCAGATCTTAAAGTCAAGGTTGCCCTTGTCGGCCTCCGAGGCCTCTCCAAACTCCCTGAGCGCTTCGCCGTATAGGCCCTGGGTGAAATAGATCTTCCCCAGGTTGTAATGAATGAGCGTTCTCGTGCCCTGCTCCCGGGTGTTCTCCAGGACCTTCTTGTATTCCATTATGGCGTTCGTGTATTTTTTCGCGGTCCGGTACACCGTGGCAAGGAACAGGGATCCCGCTCCGCCGCCCGTTTCCTGCTCGACGCGGTTAAGGATATCGAATCCCAGGACTTCATTGTTGTTCAGCACGTGTATCATGGCGATAAACCGGCGGTCGTCGCGGTCCTCGAGCGAATCAGGGTTCCTGATGGCCGAAAGCATTTCCGCGAGATCCGAGGGGCCGTAATATCCGGTGATAAAACATGACTTGGCCAGCATCACGAGATACTTTTCAGACACGCCGCCACCGCTCAGGGCCATGGCCTTTTTCAGATCCTTGATGCCGGTGAGGAAAAGCTCCCGGGCCTCGCCGCCGATCCCGCCCAGCTTGTCGGATATGAGAAGATCGTTGAACCTTCCCGGCAGATGCGCCTCGGCCAGCAGGTAATGCACCCGCCCC
>JAGODF010000304.1 GCA_017998375.1 Spirochaetota bacterium | reverse complement strand
CATCTCGGCGGTGTGCTCTATCCGGGCGCCGCCTTCCGTCGCGTTTATCACCCTCACCGGGACCTTGCGGGCCGAATCGGCGAACCAGCTCCGGTACAGGTCGAAGACGAAATCGGCCACCACCTCGCCGCGCCCGCCGAAGGCCTCCACGCGCTTGATCTTCCGTTTCCGTATCACCCCCTGGTTGATGCAGTCGAGGTTGCGGAACCGGTCCATTAGCGCGATCCACTCCTCGTTGTGATGGCTGCCGCTGCAGTGGATCTCCCTGCCGGTGTAGGCCAGGTCCTGGCCGGCGAGGATGATGGGATCGCAGCCGAGGTTGAGGAGCAGGTCGAAGGCGCTCGTGGCCACGGAGCCGCCCGACTGGATGTCGCCCACCGGCGGCACGGAGGCCTCGATCCAGTCCATGAGAGGCGTCGTCTCGCGGCGGAGGTTGCCCCCGGCGTCGGTGTAGTACTTCGACGTGGTGCCGAGCATCCGCTGGCCGCGGTAATCGCGCAGCACCGCCGGGAAGCTCACCAGGTCCGCGAGCAGGAGCGGCGAGCTGTCGGCGACGCCCAGGAAGTGGCGCACGCTGTGGCGCTGGGCGTCAAGCGTCATGACGATGTGGGGGGAGACGCCGTGTTTCTCCATGATCTTGAAGGCCGTGTCGACGCAGACCACCAGCGCCTTCTCCCGCGCCTCCCGGAGCAGGGCGATATTCTTCCGCAGCGAGGGACCCGCCGACACGATGATACCCGGCACGCCGCGGAAGGCGCCGAAGAGCGCGCACACGGGCGCGGCAGAGTAGGCGTGATGGATGTTGCCCAGGATGTTTTCCGTCCAGCGCCCGGCGAACTCGAAGCGTGTGAGCATGTCGCTCAGTCGCGAGGTGAAGTACTGGTGGATGTCGGCCGCCATGACGTCGTAGAACTCCCGGTCGATGAGGTACGAAGGGCGGTGCTGGTAGACCGCGGCGCCGCGGAAGGTGGCGATGTCGATGTTCTCCAGTGCGTCGGAAATCTCAGCCGGGGAGGTGACGATCATCACGCCGTCGAGGAAGTGAGGATATATCTCCCGGGCGAGCGCCACCACCTCGCGGTCCCGCTCCACGGCCACCAGGGCGCAACCGGGATTGCGCCGTCGGAGCGCCTCCAGGTGCCAGCCCAGGCCCAGGCCGCACGCCACGATGACTGTGGCGCGCCCCCTGGTGAACGATTCCGCGGCGCGGTCGGCCTCCCGGGCCGGGTCGTAGGCGGAATGGATTTTTATCTCGGTGTCGCCGCGGTAGACCAGCGTCCTGGAACCCGACGGCGTGTCCTGTACCCGGTAGGAGCCCATCAGAGAAGGGAGTCCGTCTCGTAGCGGCCCTTGATCTCCTCGTGGAGCTTGCGGGCCTCCTCGACGTCGGCGATCCCGTAGCGATCCAGGACATCGCCCTCGAGGTAGTGGTAGTCGTACTTGCGGGACTCCACGCCGCAGAACATGTTCGCCAGGTAGGTGATGTAGACGTAGTCGCGGAACTCGTTCTTCGCGTTAAGCGGCGCGTGGTGGCACTTGATCGAGTCGGCAAGGTACTCCGGGAAGGACCAGTGCCCGGCGATCAGGTCGCCGATGCTGGAGTGGCTGATCCCTATCGACACCTCCTCCATGATGGTGGAGGTGCGTATCTTCCTGTTGTTCACCACGTCGGCGATCCAGTTGGTGAGCTCCAGGTTCGTCGACAACAGCACGATCTTCCCCAGGTCGTGGAGGAGCCCCGTGAGGAAGACCCCCTCCGTGATCTTCGGGAGGCGGAACTTCATGGCGAGGAAGCGCGCGTAGTAGGCGGTCTTGTTGCAGTGGTTCCAGATCTGCTCGAACTTGGAGAAGCGCTGGTCCAGGATCCGCCGGGCGCTGGACGCGGTGAGGATGGCGTTCAGGTTCTTGAGGCCGATGGTCATCACCGCCTCGTTCACCTGCTCGATCCGCTTGGAGGTGATGAAGCCGGCGCTGTTGGAGAGCTTCAGCACGTCCGAGGTGAGGGACGGGTCCATCATGATGCGCTTGGAAATTTCGCCGATGGTGGCGTCAGGGTCGCCGCAGAGCCGCTGGAGCTCGATGATGTGCTTCGGGAAGGTGGGCAGGCCCTTCACCTGGTTGAGAATCTCCTTCTTGATGTTGGTGGTGATCTCCAGCGGGCGTATCTCGCTGGGGATCACCATGTCGCAGCGCGTGCTCGCCCCCTCGCCGGCAATCGTATAGGAGTCCACGCCTATGCCGGAGTTTTTCAGAAGCAGGGTCACCAGGACGATTCCCAGGCCCGCGCCCTCGGTGCTGTCGTAGACGTCCTCGTAGGCCTCGCTGAAATCGTTGTAGCCCCGCGCCTTCTCCATGCGGAGCTTGATGCGCCGGACCTCCTCCGGAAGGATGGGGGCGTTGTTGGTGACGCTGAAAAGCATCCCCCTGGGGACCTTCTGTATCCGTATCCGTACCTTGAAGCTGCTCCTGGCGAGTTTTTCCCGCGCCTTTTCCAGGTCGCCCACTATGCTCTGGCGGAAGTTCGTCATCCCCTGCTCGTACTGGGCGGGATCGTTGATGTCCAGCTTCTCCTCCTGGAAGTAGAGGCGCTTGGCGTTCGCCTTGGTTGCGTTGATGATCACCTCGCGCTGGATGGTGACCAGCGTGTCCAGGAGGTAGACCATGTCCATCTTGGCGAGGAT
Source organism: Spirochaetota bacterium (assembly GCA_017998375.1). Classification (GTDB taxonomy): domain Bacteria; phylum Spirochaetota; class UBA4802; order UBA4802; family JAGODF01; genus JAGODF01. Next base: position 2,149 of record JAGODF010000304.1, on the reverse strand, counting down.
TTTCGCGAAGAAGGAGTTCAGCGCCTTCATCACGGCCTGGTCGGGATAGAAGAAAGCGATATTGACGGGCTCGCCTCGTTCTATTTTATAAATGAGTTCCGATGCTTTCAGCGCGTTTATTTCCATGGCATGTGGTCGGTCATGAGCGCGCGACGCGGCAGGGAACGGCGGCGGTCATCGCACCGAGGGTCTACTCGTAGTATAATAATTTCATTTTGTCAATACGGTTTTTTTACGCAGATATCGATACAACCCGTCCGGGCCGTAAATCACGGGCGGGTGATGAGGACGGCGGCGTTGATGAGGGTGATGGAGGCGCTGACATCGAGGTACCCCCGGCAGCGTTCCAGGGAGATGTTCCGTTCCCGCGTCAACTCGGCGATGCGGTTCCGCGTTCGGGTGATGGCGCTCTTCATGTCCTTGTCGAACCATTTCATCTGGCATTCCTGGCGCTCCAGCTGTTCCTCGAGCTCCTTGAGGCTCTTCGCGTAGGAGTCGCCGATCTTCGCCATCTCCGACTCCACGGGGCTGGCGATGCCCGCCGCGATTCGCTCGCCAAGCCGGTCCGCTTTATCACGGATCAGCTCCGCCGCGGTGTCGCAGTAGTCGTTCGCCCGGGCGGCAACGCGGCGGATTTCACGGGAAAATTCGCCGGGAGAGGCGTTCCCCTCCGGCAGGGACTGCATCGCCCTCGCTTCCAGGAACGAGGCTTCCTCTGCAGTGACGGAATCGTCCAGGAACAGCGCCACGGGGACGAGTTCCCGGATGTCGGAGGCGGCGCGGAAACGCACCAGGTAGTGGAAGAGCATGCCCGCGAGGCGCCGGCGGTGGCGCAGCACCCTGATGCCGGTGAGGCCGCCGAACTCCTTCTCCCGGCAGCGCTCCATCAGCGAATCCACCAGTGGATTCCCGAAGGCCAGGAACTCCAGGTCTTCGTTCTCCAGGGCCCGGGCGCTGTCGAAGGTGCCGTGGCGCCGGGCGCCCCCGCCGCCCAGCGGATACAGGCGCGTGAGCCTGTTCTTCCTGCCTATAGCCGTTTCCACGGCAGGGTCGGCGCGGCGCAGCCTGTTGATGAACTCCTCGATCCGCCGGTTGGAGATCTTCCTTTCCTGGAGGGTGACCCGGTAGTATTCGTCGTAGTTGAAGTCCATCGTCCGCGTCACCGTGAGGTCCGCGAGCTTCTCGTAGCTGCGGCGCGCGCGCTCCAGCTTCTCGTCTATCTCGGCGCCTATCTTCCTCTGGCTCCTGCGCCCCAGGAGCATCTCCATGAAGATGGAGCCGAGGTTCAGCTCTTCCTCGATCTGGCCCAGGAGGATGTCCGGCGTGCCTATCGACTCCTCGAAGAGCTTGAGCTTGCGCTCCAGCACCTTGAGGACCTTCTCCGCCACGGTGCCCGCCGTGGAGAAGTTGTAGATCTGCACGTCCTTCGGCTGGCCGAAGCGGTGGATGCGGCCGATGCGCTGCTCGATTTTCAGCGGCGACCAGGGAAGGTCGTAGTTGATGAGGACGTGGCAGAACTGGAGGTTCCGCCCCTCGCCGCCGGCCTCGGTGGAGATGAGGATGTCCGCCCGGTCGCGGAAGTTGAGGATCGCCTCCTCCTTCTGGTCGCGCGAAAGGGAGCCGTGGAAGAGCTCCACGCGGAAGCCCGAGAGAACCTCCGCCAGGTAGTCCTGGGTGGTGCGGAACTGAGTGAATATCAGCACCTTTCCCGCCTTCTTCACGAGGAGGCGCATCATCTCCCTGAGCTTCTCGCCCTTCTTGTTCGCCGGTATCGCCCCGGCCAGGGCGATAAGACCCTCCAGGGTCGCGATCTCCGCGGCGAGCTCCTGCCGGGTTTTCCGCAGCGTCTGGCTGAGGAGGGGGTCGTCGGTGGCGTCGATGTCGTCGGGGTCAGAAAGTTCGCAGTCGAGGTTTTTCTCCAGCGAGAAGTGGCGGATGACCTCGCCGTCCGATTTTTCCAGGATGGACGCCAGGTGGTCGCGGCGGTTGCGGAGCGCCGAGTACAGCGCGCGGCTCGAGGAGTCCAGCAGCTTCTGGAACACCGTCATCACGAAGCCCACGGCGCGGTTCTCCGACTGCATGGCGCGGTTGTACTCCTCGGAGACGTACCGCGTGGTGGCGTCGTAGAGCTCGCGCTCCTCCGGGAAAA
>JAGODF010000303.1 GCA_017998375.1 Spirochaetota bacterium | reverse complement strand
CCCGGATGCACGAAGGTCCCGGAAAGGCTGTATAATCCCGTGGCGGTGTTCAAGGCCGAGGTGAAGGACGGCGCGACCTACTACACCGTGTACGTCAAGGGGATCATCATCAACGAACATCCCGAAACGGTGTTAAAGAACATGCGGGGAACCGTCACGCTGCGGAACGGGGGCAGGGACGTGATGGCGCTTCCCTTCGAGGTGCCGCAGCTTTTGCCGCTTCAAAAGTTCACGGTCAACACGGAGAAGGGCGGTGACGACAGGGAGATGGCCCCTCTCTTCGCCATGTTCCAGATCAGCCCGGACCAGCTCGTACCGGGCCTGGAGGCGACGTACTCCGACGAGAAACAGGTGCGCAACGATTCCATCAAGTTCGAGATATCGTCGTACGAAACGGAAAACATCTTCGACGTTATAAAGGGAAAGTGACATGAAAATCAACGATACCAAGCTCTACCTGTATTCCACCATCGTGACCTTTGTGGTCGCGCTCATACTTGGCGCCGTCTCCTACTACTCCATACTCAAGGTGGAACCGGAGTCCGAGCGGCTCATCAACGCCCAGGACAACTTCAGCGACAGCTACAGGAAGGCCTACGCGATGCTCCGCGATCCCCAGATCTTCGCACGCTACGAGAACTTCGACCGCGAGTCCCGCTGGATCAAGACCACGGTCATCCCCTACATGGACAACAAGATCTACAACTCCCGCGAGTTCACCCCGGACGAAAAGGTCTACCTGGAGGCGCTCCTGAACAGGAGGAAGCAGGGTTCCGTCCTGGGGAGGAACACCATGGTGTTCTTCCTCCTGATCTCGGTGCTGGGCCTGGGGTTCTATCTCTACGAGAGAAGGAAAGTGAAGCGGGAAGAGGAGCCTACCGCGTAGCGAGGTACTCGTCCGCGGTCATGATGATACCACCGCATACTCCCTGCGAACTGAAAAGCGACGCCCCGTGCGTCGCTTCGTCGTAATCAGCCTGCGCGTCCTCGATCTGCACCACCCGGAATCCCCTGTCCGACGCGTCCCGCGCCGTGGTCTCCACGCACTGGCTCGTCGCCAGGCCCGTGAACACCAGCTCGCCGATCCCGCGCCTTTTCAGGCGCGCCTCGATGTCCGTCGATGAAAAGGCGCTGAACGTCGTCTTCGTGATGAAATCGTCGCCCGGGGCGGGGCGCAGTTCATCAATCACGGCGGCCATCGGGTGGTGCGCAAGGGGGTAGATGTCGGGGAAGCCGGCCTCGCGCCCCTTCTGCCAGCTTTCGCGGAAGAACCGGTGGAGGTCTTTCCGCTCCGGATCGGTGCCGCAGAGGCCCAGGTAGATGATCGCCCGCTCCCGATCGCGAAAAAATTTTATCAGCCTCACTATGTTCGGCACCACGACGTCCCGGCAGCGCCGGGAGATGTACGACATGCATCCGGGGCTCAGGCTTTCGAAGTAGCGGGTGAAATCGGAGGACGGTTCCAGGTAGTAGTTCTGCATGTCGACAACCACGAGCGCTGTGCGTGATCCGTGCATGGCCTACTCCTCCGCCCGGCACGACCCTTCCGCCGAAAGCCGCGCGCCGATCCCCGCGATTTCAGCCCTGCTGCCGAGGACGTAGAGCCTGTCCCCGGGCAGAAGCTCCGTGTCCCTGCCGGGATTCGAAATGACATGCTCGCCGCGCTGTACCGCCAGGACGGTCACCCCGTACCCGGACCTCAGCATGGAGGAGCCGAGGGTGGTGCGCGCCAGGGGCGAGCCCTCGCACACGGCGAGGCGCGACACCTCGACGTCCGGTAAAGGTACGTTCAGCGATTTCATATCGCCCTTCACGACGGAAAGGCTCCTGAACATCTCGTAACCGTCGGAGCGCACCTCCAGCACGAGCTTCTCGATGTCCTGGTGGGGAACCATGTAGCGGGAAAGTACCCTGGAGAAAATCTCTATGGACGTCTCGTATTCCTCTGGAATCACCTCGTCCGCGCCCAGCCCGTAGATGGTGCCGACGTCCTGGAAAAACCTGGTGCGTATGATGATGTACAGGCTGCCATTGATGCTCCGGGCGGCCTTCGTGATCCTGAGAGTTGCGGCGTGATCGGCGATGGCCACCACCATGACCTTCGCGGCGTGTATGCCCGCGTGTTCCAGGACGGCCTCGTGCGTCGCGTCGCCGAAGAAGATGTTCTCACCGGCCTCCTTCTCGCGCTTCACGGTGTCGGCGTTCATCTCTATGATGACGTACTCTATGCCGGCGAACCGCGCCGCCCGCGCGACGTTCTTACCGTTTATCCCGTATCCCACGATTATGAGGTGCCCGTCATACATCTTCGCCTTCACATCCGTTTCCGGCGTTTCCTTTTTGCCGGTCCCGTTGAAAAACGGCAGCTTCACAAGCGCGGCGGCGAGAGGCGGACCGCCCATCATCAGGAAAGGAGTGAGCCCCATGGTGACCACCACGACGATGAGGAAGAGCTGATACTCGATCCCAGCGATGATGCCGCTGTCCAGCCCCAGCTTGGCGAGTATGAAGGGGAACTCCCCGACCTGCGCCAGGTAGAGCCCCGTCAGGAGCGCCGTGCGCGCCGGGTAGCCGAGAACGATGACCGACGCGCCCGCGATCAAGGCCTTGATCAGCAGTACGCCGGCAATCAGCGCGGGAATCAGCACCGGGTACTTCGCCACGATCCGCACGTCGACCAGCATGCCCACGGAGACGAAAAAGAGGCCCGTGAAGATGTCCTTGAAGGGGATGATATTACCGATCGCCTCGTGGCTGTATTCGGACGCGGAGATGATGAGCCCCGCCATGAAGGCGCCCAGCGCCGGGGAAAGACCCGCCGCGTGCGTGAGCCAGGCCGTCGCCAGGCAGATCACCGTGATCACCAGGAGGAAGAGCTCCCTGCTCCGCGTTTTCACCGTGAAGTAGAGCAGTATGGGGATGATCCACTTCGCGCTCACCAGCATGACGGCCACGAGGCCCGCGGCCCTGGCGAGCGTGAGCCACACCGCCATGCCGCCCGATACCGGCGCGTCCGACAGGTACGGCACGATGAGGATGAGCGGCACCACCATGAGGTCCTGGAAAATGAGTATCGCCGCCGTTGTCATCCCGTGGGGGCTGCCGAGCTCCGCGCGCTCCTGAAGCAGTTTGAAGACGATGGCGGTGCTGCTCAGCACGGCAAGGAACCCGAAGAAGAGCGACTTCTTGCCGGTATACCCGAGGGCCAGCGCGATGAGAAACATCACTGCTGTGGTGACCACCAGTTGGAAGGTACCCGCCACCAGTACAGACCGGATGATCCTCTGGAGATTGGAAACCGAAAATTCTATTCCAATTGTGAACAGGAGCAGCACCACCCCTATCTCCGCCAGTATCTCCACTTCCCTGATTGTCTGTATCAACCCCAGTCCGAACGGACCCAGGACCAGCCCCGTAATGAGGAATCCGAGTATAGAGGGGAGCCTGAGCTTCAGGAAAAAAAACAGCACCGGTATCGACACGGCGAAGATCAGGGTGATATTAATCAGTAACAGGTTTTGCATGGTCGTTCACTCCCCGGTCGCATCATGCCGGCGGCGTATCGTACAGCCGGTTCCTGATGGACTTGCGCTGTTCTTCCTGCGTTCCGCATCCGGCGCCATCCTCCCCGCTGACCGCCTCGGCCAGCGCGACGGCCACCTCCACCTCGCCGGCCGCGATGACGGTCGCGCCCGCACGGCGCAGTGCCGCGACGTCCCGATGGTGCGCGCAACGCGCGAGTATGCGGAGGTCCGGGTTCAGCTCGCACGCCCGGCGGATGATCTCCGCAGCGTCCTCGACGTCGGCGCTGAGCACCAGGCTCCCGGAAGAAGCGATCCCGGCATCCTCGAGCGTTCCCGGGCGGAGGACATCGCCGTAGAGCGCGTCGCAACCTTCAGCCCGCAGCCGCCGCACCGTGTCCAGGTTCAATTCTATCACCGTCACTTCCGAGCCGCGCTCTGTTAGCAGCCGGTGCACGGTTTTTCCCACAGGGCCGTACCCGACCATGATGCATTTGCGCGGATTCATCGCGGGACGCTCTCCGACGGGAACGGCCGTTTTCGGAACTTTGGACGATATCCCGCGGGCCATTCGATACACCCAGGGATTCAGCGCTATCGACAGTATCGATGCGGCCACCATGGCGTCCCAGCCGGCGTTGTTGATCAACCCCAATTCGCGCGCGACCGTCCCAAGAATGAAACTGAACTCCCCAATCTGGGAGAGGGCGGCTCCGACGGGAACCGCGGTGGAGAAAGGCCTTCCCAGCAGACGGACGGTCAGAAGGGTGGACAACGGTTTTCCGACGAGCACCACGAACAGCACCACCCCGATCAGCAGCGGTTCTTTCACCAGGCTCGAGGGATCGAACAGCATTCCCACCGAAACGAAGAACAGCACCGCGAAGGCGTCGCGCATCGGGATGGCATCGCCGCCGGCCCGCGCTGCAAACTCCGTTCTGCCGACCGCCAGCCCGGCGAGAAACGCGCCCAGGGCCATCGAAACGCCGAATATCTTTGACGATCCCACCGCAATTCCCAGCGCAAGCACCAGCACCGCGAGGGTGAACAATTCATTCGATCGGGTCACGGCTATGCGTTCCAGAACCCGTGGTATCACCCACCGGCCCAGCACCACGATCGAGGCTCCCAGGGCAATGATTTTAACCGCCGCCAGCGAAAGTGCCTTCACGGCGACATTCTCGCCGGCCCCGCCATGGCCGAAGACGAGCGGCAGGAGAAGCATGTACGTGACGGTCAGAATGTCTTCCAGCACCGTCCAGCCGAGCGCGATGTGGCCGATGGGCGCGTGCAGGTCATGTTGATCAGAC
>JAGODF010000302.1 GCA_017998375.1 Spirochaetota bacterium | reverse complement strand
CCAGGTTACGGGAGCTGCATGGACAGTTACTTCCTCGGTGACAGGGACCTGGTTTCCAATTTCTCCCTGAAGAATGCGGCAACGAGGGCGTATGAAAAAGCCGGGATCAAAGATCCAAAAAAAGAAATCAATCTGTTTGAGCTCAGCGACCACGCCGCGTACCAGCTGCCCATGTGGGCGGAAGGAATCGGCATCGCCGGCGAGGGAAAGGGTGGTGCCTGGATCGACGAGGGCGGCATGGACAAGTACAACGTGAATCTCTCCGGCGGCCATCTCAACGGCAACCCGCTCCTTCTCGGCGGCGCGGCCAGAGCGATAGAGTGCTTCCACCAGCTCCGCGGCGAGGCGGGAGAGCGCCAGGTGAAGGGCGCGAAGAAGGCGCTGGCGCACGGCACCTACGGCGCGGCCGGACAGCACCAGGCCGTTGTCATCATGGAAGCGTAGGGAGGACAATACATGGCACACAGGAAAAAGAACAGGAACGTGGGAATAATTGGCATCGGGCAGACCAAGTACTCGAGCCACAGGGAGGACGTGAACCAGCCCGAGATGATTCACGAGGCGGTGAGCGCGGCGCTCAAGGACGCGAAGCTCACCATGAAGGACATCGACTGTGTTGTTCACGGAAACATGGAGCTATTCGAGATGATCCACCAGCCGGACCTCTGGCACGTGCTGGGAACGGGCGGATACGGAAAGGATTGCATCCGCATCACGACGGGCGGCACCGTGGGACAGACGCTGTCATGCGCCTCGGACAACCTGGTCGCGTCGGGGATGTACGACATCGTCATGGCGATAGGATTCGAGAAACTCCAGGAGGGCCATACAACCGGCGGTATCACCAACATGGCGGACCCCCTCTGGTTCAGAAACCTCCAGACCGGCGCCCTCACCGGCTCAAAGGCGTATGAGATGATCACGGAGTTCGGGGAGAAGCGCGCCAAAAAGGCGTCGATGATGTACCGCGTGATAATGGACAAGCACGCCATGCTGAACCCGCTGGCGCACCGGGCGTTCAACCTGGATTTCGAACAGATAGACAACTACATCAACACCTCGCCCAAACTCGTGGGCGATCTGAAGCTCATCGAAATGTGCTCCCAGTCAGACGGTGCGTGTGTGGTGATCTACGCCTGCGAGAAAAAGGCGAAGGAACTCTCAAAGAAGCCGGTGTGGGTGCGTGACCATATCACAGTCCACAAGGAGGAAGTCTTCAATATCTTCGGGTACAACAAGAAGTATCCGGTCCTCCAGTCGCATCGATTCGCCGCGGAGCATCTCTACAAGCGCAACGGTATCACCAATCCCATGGAATACTTCGATGTGTTCGAGATGTACGATCCCGCAAGCTGGTGGGCGGTTGACTGGATACGGGATTTCTTCCAGCTCAAGGGCGACGAGCACTTGAAGCTCGTAGAGAACAAGGAGATAATGATAGGGGGGAGCATGCCCATCAATCCCTCGGGCGGGGTGATCGCGTCCAATCCGATCGGGGCGACGGCCCTGGCGCGCGTCGCAGAGGCGGCGCTGCAGGTGCGCGGTGACGCGGGCGGGCACCAGATACCGAAGCCCGTCAACCACGCTCTGGCTTCCGGCTTCGGCGGCACCATGTGGACGGTGATGACGATGCTGGAAAAGGAACTGAACTGGTAGGAGGAATGAAATGGCTGATTACTGGGGCGTACAAGTAGACGATATATTCAACTCGATGAAGGAGCGCTTCCGCCCGGAGGGCGCGAAAGGAGTCGATGCCGTTTTCGGTTACGATATCGAAGGCGAGGGTAAGTGGCTCCTGACGGTGCGTAACGAGAAGATGGAGCTCGAGAAGACCGACGACCTTGCGGGGTGCGTCGCCGTAATGAAAAGCGACGGCGAGACATTCGTCGGTGTGAACATCGGCAAGGTTGACGGCATGTCCGCATTCACCTCCGGCAAGATGGTGGTGGACGGCAACCTGGGCGAGTTCGGCAAGACCGGGAAGCTCTTCCGCAAGTACACGGTGGTGAAGAAGATGAGCACCCGCGACTACATGCTGGACATGTTCGGCACCGTGGAGAAGCGCTTCAAGAAGGAGGCGTCAAAGGGCCTGGACTTCATCATCCAGATAGAAGCGGGAGGCGAGGCCGGCGGAGTCTGGAACGTGACCATCAGGGAAAACTTCTGCAAAGTGGAGGACAAGCCTGCGGCGAAGCCCACGGTGACCCTGGATATCACGGACGCCCAGGACTGGGTGGACCTCACACTGGGAAAAACAGACGCACAGACCCTCCTTGCCGCGGGCCGAGGTTCAGTGCGCGGCGAGATAGCCCTGGCAATGAAGTGGGGAGAGCTCTTCGAAAAGTACGTGGACCCAGCGGGCGGCGCCAAACAGGAGCAGGAACTCATCGTCCTCAAGAAGACGATATCGGTGAACCAGAAATTCTCGACCGGCCCGGTGATGGGCAGGTTCCTCAACGCGCTGAAGGAAAAGAAGATACTGGCGAACAAGTGCCCCAAGTGCGGCAGGATGCAGCTTCCCGCCCGCGAAGTGTGCGCCGAATGCCGGGTGCGTGTCGACGAGTTCGTCGAGGTGGGGCCCAAGGGCCAGGTGCGCTACATGGAATACGTGTTGTACTCCAGCCCCGATCCGCTCACCGGAGAAACCAGGGAAACGCCCTACGGGATGCTGAATATTCTCCTGGACGGATGCAAGGGCAACGAGACCTTCGCGCACCTGGTGCGGCGTGACCAGATCGAGAAGATCAAAGGGGCAAGGGACGACGACGAGGGGACGAGAGTGCGGCCGGTCTGGCGGGATAACCGCGTGGGCAGCATTTTCGATATCGAGTATTTCGAAATAGATGAGTGAGGAGGGGAACGATGAGCCTTGATTATGACAAGAAAGATTGTTTCGTAGTAGAAGGGAAACTCGCGCTCCCCTACTCGTACTTTGCCGGGAGGGTTGGCAGCAAGTTCATCACGACGCTCCGCGACAAGAAGAAGATCATGGGAGTCCAGTGCCCGCAGTGCCGGAAGGTGTACGTGCCGCCGCGGCAGGTTTGCGAGAAGGACTTCACCGACATCCGGGAGAACTGGGTGGAGCTTGAGAACCATGGGACCGTGACGAACTTCACCGTGGTCCGGTACGATGACAAGCACCTGCCCAGGAAAGCGCCATTCGTCCTGGCGCTGGTGAAGCTCGAAGGTGCTGATACGCCCTTCGCGCACATACTCGACGGGGTGAAGATAGAGGACGTGAAGGTCGGCATGCGCGTCGAGGCGGTATTCGCCGAGAAAACCACCAATACCATTCTTGATATCGATCATTTCAAGCCGGCAGCGGAAGTCGCAAGCCGCGACAGGACCGCGGGAACGAGAAAGGCCGGAGCGTTTGTCGCGCCTGTGTACGAAGAAAAACGGAGAGGAGGAAAACCAGACATGTCACAGCCAGTTATCATCACAGCCGCCCTTACGGGTGCGGCGACCATGAAGAACCAGAACCCGGCGGTTCCCTACACGCCGCAGGAATTCGCTGAAGAAGCGTACAAGTGCTGGAAAGCCGGCGCCGCTATGGTGCATGTCCATGCACGCGAGGACGGCGGAATGGCAACCCACGATCACAAGCGGATCAAGGACACCCACGACGCCATCAAGGAGAAATGCCCGGACCTCATCGTCAACCTGAGCTCCGCCGTGGGCATGGGCAAGACCCCGGAACAGCGGATCAGCCAGATCGTTCACGTGAAGCCGGAGATGGCGTCGCTCAACACCAACACGATGAATTTCTCAATCGTCGACCGGAAGACCGGAAAGATCTTCATAGACTTCGTCTTCGAGAACACATTCACCATGCTGCAGGATTTCGGGAAGGCCATGGAGGAGAACGGCGTAAAGCCCGAAATCGAGGTGTACGACATGGGCGGCCTGGACAACACGCTGCTCATCATGAAGCAGGGCTTCTTCACCGACCCGATGAACTTCAACTTCGTCTGGGGTGTCGCCGGCGGCCAGGCGTTCCGCGCCGAGACGTTCATCGCCCTGATGAACGCGATCCCCGCGAAGGCGAATTTCACCACCTGCGGCGTGGGCACCGACGAGTTCCCGGCGATCACGCAGTCCTGCATACTGGGCGGCCACATGCGCGTAGGCCTCGAGGATAACATCCGCATGCCGAACGGCCAGCTCGCGAAGGGCAGCTATGAACTGGTGGAAGTGGCGGCGCGGATAGCCGACTGCCTGGGCAGGCCGATAGCGACCTGCGACGAGGCGCGGCAGATCATGGGATTAAGGAAGAAATAACCCCCTCCCCGGCCCTCCCCCTTCAAAGGGGGAGGGGGGATTGCCGGGTATGCAATTCGCTTAGGAGTTTATTCAATGGCAGACAAGTGCAGTTACACCGTGGACGATAAGGGCATCGCCCTGCTGAAGTTCAACAACCCGCCGATGAACGCACTCGACGAGGAAACGATGTACGCGCTCGAGTCCTCGATGAAGAGGATAGCCGCCGACGATGCCGTCAAGGTGGTGATCATGACGGGAGAGGGCCCCACCTTCGTGGTTGGGGCGGACGTGAACAAGGTGAAGAACGTGAAGACCTTCGACGAGGGGGTGAAGCTCACGTCGCAGGCGCAGGCGATCGTCAACCTGGTGGAGGATTCGAAGAAGCCGGTGATCGCGGCGATCAACGGGCTCGCCCTGGGCGGCGGCACCGAGATAGCGATGGCCTGCCACATGCGGATCGCGTCAGACCAGGCGCAGATGGGGCTGCCGGAGATTATGCTCGGGATCATGCCGGCGTTCGGAGGGACGCAGCGCGCGGTGAGGCTCCTGGGACCGTCGAGGGCGCTGGAG
>JAGODF010000301.1 GCA_017998375.1 Spirochaetota bacterium | reverse complement strand
GGTGATGTCCTCGTCGCGGGCGTTGTTCCTCTTGAGGCAGTCCACCGCGCCGCCCAGGAGCTTGCCCGTGATAAACTCGTTGAACCGGGAGAGCACCACGGCGATCTTCAGGCCCGTCGCGTCCAGTTTTCCTTCGTACACGTTCATCGGTTCACCTTTTTTCATCGATAATTCCGCGCGGCATAACGGCTGTGTGATTGTGTGATATGTCCCGTTCCGGAAATCGTCAAGCCTTTTTTACCAGCCCGCCGCCGTCATGATCATCACCACCTGCTCGGCGGGGCACGCATCCGGGTAGAGCTTCCTGCCGATGCCGTGGGTGATCCAGATGGGAAGGCCTCCCCAGGCGAGTATGCGGATACCGTATCCCGATCCCATCACGTCCTCGCGCTCGGGGCGGAAGACGTGCGCGTAGTCCGCGTAGAATGTGAGGCGCAGCCTGCTGAACAGGTTGAAGCCGTACGAGAAGTTCAGCAGCCCGAAGCTGTCCACGCGGAAGGAGTCCACCGTGAAACCGTGCACCACGTCCAGCTTCGCGTTGTCGATGGTGGCCCCGAACCGCGGGCGGGTGAGGAAGTCGTTGTCATCACCCCCCTTGAAGCGCGCCCGGAGGATGAAGTTGTGGTTGTTGTTGATAAGATACGCCCCCGTCACCGTAAACGAGTAGATCAGGAAGGTCCTCGCCTCATCACCCGTCTCGAAGTCCGGCGCGGTCCCCCACCTCTCCCAGCGGTTCCGCACGCCGTACCCGATCCACGACGAAAGCCCCACCCCGTGCGCCAGCTGGTCTATCCCCTTTTCCGTAAATGCCGATATGCTGAAGTCCAGGCGCGGGAACACGTTGTAATGGTTCAGGGGCATCACGAAGCCGTCGGGGACGTCCCTCTCCACGAAGAAGTACTGCCGGGAATCCAGGGAGAACGCCGCGCCCATGCGGTAGGGGAAGTTGTACTTGAGGGTGACGATCTCCGAGAAATAGTTCGTGTAGAACTTCGTGTTCTCCCCGAACTCGCTGCTGATGAAGCCCAGGTTGGTCCCGCTGGCGTAGAGGAACGAGCCGATGAACGTCTCCTCCAGCGTCGTGTTGCCCCACGGGAAGCGCTTCTGGGTGAACTTCGCCACGGCCTTCAGGCCCGCCCAGTTGAAGGAGAAATCGCTCCGCGTCCCGAAGATGTTCTTCCTGTCGGCGATGAACACCGGGGCGAAGACGCCCTTCTGCCCGCTCACCGGTATCTCCCCCAGGATGACGATGATGTTCTCGATCTCGGCCCGGGCGCTGTCGCGGATGGACGAGAGGTCGCCCTCGCTCTGCCGCCCCGTCTCCTTCTTCCGCTCCGTCGCCCGGTCCTGGTCCTCGAAGGCGCGCTGCTGGTACCACTTCCTTCTCACAAGAAGCTTCAGTAGCTCATCAGGCGTGGCGACGTCGGAGAAGCGCGACTTCGCCTGCTTGTGCCTCACCAGGGTGCGCATCAGCTCGGCGGTGGACCTGTCCTTTATGTCGGTCTCATCCTCGACCGCGGGCGCGGCCTTTCCCGCCGCTCCATCATCAACGGCCTCCGGTTCTTCCTCGCCGCGCAGTCCCGCTCCCAAAAGCGCGGTCACGGCGAGGGACGCCAGCACCGCGCCCAGAAGTCGTGTTTTGATACGGGACGTCCGCATGTCTACTTGGCGATCGACTTGCGGAGCCGCTGTGTTATCACCTTCATCACGTTGATAGCTATGGAGGGGTTCTGCTTCAGGGTCAAGAGAAAATCCTTCCGGTTGATGGATAAAAGCCTCGTCCTGCGCCTGGTCCTCACGCTCGCGCTCCGGGGCTCCCGGTCGATAATGGAAAGCTCGCCTATGCAGGCGCCGTTGCCCAGCGTCTCTATCACGCTCTTGCCGACAAGGACCTCTACCTCGCCGTCCACCACGATGAAGAGCTCCTCGCCGGGATCGTTCTCGCGGATGAAGATCCTGTTGGCGGGCATCTCGGTCTCCCCGGTGATCCGGGCGATATGGATCAGGTCGTTGATGTCGATGTCGCTGAAAAGAAGGTTCCCCTTCAGAAATAGTATCTTGCCGAGAATGTTGAGCATGTCGCTTTCCTCCGGTTTCCTGAACTGGCGGAAGATATCCTCCATGGCTGGGCGCACATCCAAGGCCAGGAGCACCTCGGCCGCGGCGTACGCCGTGAGGTCCGCGAGTTCGGGCATGAAACTTTTCGTCTCGAGGAGCAGGGCCGCCGGGTCGATCCCCGACTCGCTCAATTCCATGGGAACCGCCGCCTGGGACTCCAGCGTCTCCTCCTCGAAAATGTAGATGTTGTCCCTGATGATGCTCCCTGACGATTCAATGAACTCCAGGATGTAGCTCGTCACGTCGGTGTCCCGGAGGAAGATGCTCGATTCGTAGATGTAGTCCAGCTCCGTTCCCGTGAGCACGCCTATCGCCTTGAGCACCAGCTGCTTCCGCAAATCGATCTCGTTGCGGAGCACCAGGTCGAGGAACCGCGCGCACAGGGCCATCTCCTCCTTCCCGGACCCAATTCCCCGGAGCACCCGGCGCAGGAGTATCGCCTTGCGGATCGCGTCGTTCTCCCGGCGGATGAGCCGTATCATCACGTCCCGCGGTTTCACGTTCAGGCTGATGAGGCACTTCAGGTAGTTCGACTTCCTCTCGAAGCCGTACTTCAGGAAGAGCCGGCGGAGCAGCATCTCGCGGAGCTCCTCGTCGTTGACGAAGTAATCGGCCATGTCGTCGTCGGTGAGGTCGAAGCGGTAATCCAGGAGCAGGGCCTTGTCCGTCTCGGTCAGCGAGGAGCAGAGCGCCGCGAAGTTCGCCAGGTACCGGAAGGGAGCGTTGCGGAAACGGTAGAGGAGCCGCGCCGCCCTGCCGCGCGCGAGCCTCTCCGCGTGGGGGATGATCGCCCGGAACAGGAGCACGTCCTTCGTCGATACCGCCAGAGCCACCAGGTCGTCCAGGTACAGTTCCGGGTCCAGGACCTGCGCGATGATGAGAAACTCCACCGGATCGCTGTAGCGCACCGCGACCTTTTCCCTGAGCGCGCCTATCCTCTCCGCGAGGCGCCCCTTGCGCCCCTTGGGCTTCTCCCCGGTCAGGAGCGTCACCACAAAGGACGACGCCTCGATGTCGCCGTCGCCGTGGGAGTCCGCCTCGTTGACCAGCAGGGCCTCCAGCGCTATCTGCTCCGCCTCGAGGCGCTCGGAGGGATATCCCTGCAGGAGTTCGAGGCGCTTCTCGTAGGGGAACTGCTTTATCAGCCCCAGGGCCCTGCCCCGGATCAGGGGATCGCGGTCCGCTATCGCCTCCGATATCATCCTCTCCCGTAAATCGCGCCGCGACACGCCCACGACGCCGAGTATTCCCTCCCGCGTCTCCCGTGAGAGCTCGCGAAAATACGGCAGGAGCAGCGGTATCAGCTCCGAGTCGGGCTTCTCCCTGAAGAGCGCGTCCAGCATGGGAAGGTTCATCTCCACCAGGGCGCTGTCCTTCCCGAGCATCGCAAGGTCCAGGCCCTCCTTCGCCTCGTCGGCGCCGGTGCCGAAGTCGTAGGAGAGCTGGTTCTTCAGCGACCGGACGTAGGCGCGGTTCTGGAAAAAAGTGAGGGCGATATACAGGCATCCCATCGCCGCGGCGAGCGCGAAGCCGAAGGCGGCGGGGAGCTTCTTGTAGATGAGGAGGATCGCGCCGCCGCCCGCCATCATCCCCAGCGGCTGGATGATGCCGCCGATGAACGACTTCACCTCGGCGATCCTGTCCCTCGGCGCCGAGGCGATGATGACGTTGAAGACCGGGTGGCGGAACATCGCGCTCATACTCTTGCGGAAGAAGCGGAGGAGAATCCCCGCCAGGAGCCCCGGCGAAAAGAACATCAGCGCCAGGAACGCCATGAAGGAGCCGGGGTAGATGAAGTTCGCCTTCCGGATTCCCAGGGCCTGTATCAGCCTCGAGGTGATGATGACCTGCACCGCCAGGGTGAGGAGGTCGGCTGCGAAGGTGTAGACGCTCAGGAACCAGGCGAGCTCGTTCCGCGAGGGAAAGGCGTCGTTGAAGATCACGGCGAAATAGTACTCGGCGACCTGGTTCACTATCGCCATGACGAAGACCGCCAGCACCGACACCGCGAAGATGGGCGACGAGTACGAAAGCTTTACCCGCTTTATCACCCGCTCCACGATCCGCGCGTCAGGGAGCGGGTCGTTCCTCGCCAGGGACCAGCGCTTCTCGGCGCCCCGGGACACCATCCCCATCACGAACACCGGCGCGAGCAGGAGCACGCCGTTGACGAACCACCAGGTGCCCACGTAATCCGCGATGCTTCCCCGGAAAACCATCACCATGATGAGGCTCGCGAGTATTCCGCCCAGCTTGCCGCCGCCCATCAACAGCGGGATGAGCCGCTTGGAGCTGCGAATCGACAGGAACTGGTACGAGTAGTTGAAGAAGTGGATGTCGAGATAGAAGGTGAAGAGGTAGTTACCCAGGAAAAGATAGAAGGGCAGCCAGGAATACCCGCGGGCGGCCGGGAGGAGCGAGAGGAATATCAGGCCGCTGAAAAGGGCGATAAGGAACAGGTAGCCTCGCCGCAGGGAAAAGCGCAGGAGGATGTAGTTGTAGAGCACCCCGGCCACCATGAGGGCGATGCCGTTGTAGACGAAAAAGCGGGAGAGGCCGCTGGCGCCGTAGGCCTTGAGGAACATCGTCTCGGTGTAGATCTGGCCCACTGCGTAGAAGGAGCCCGAGAGCAGGTAGAGCAAAAACAGGGGCAGCGTGAAGCGAAGCTCGCTCCGCCTCACGGATAAGACCTTCCATGCCGCCCTCGCAAGATCCATGCAGTCC
>JAGODF010000021.1 GCA_017998375.1 Spirochaetota bacterium | reverse complement strand
GGATACACCGCCGTGGTGTCGCACAGGTCGGGCGAGACCGAAGACACGACCATCGCAGACCTGGTGGTGGCGATGAACACCGGCCAGATCAAGACGGGCTCGTCGTCGAGGACGGACCGCGTCGCGAAGTACAACCAACTCATCCGCATAGAGGAGGAGCTGGGCATAATGGCCCGCTACCGGGGCAAAGGGGTTTTTTACAGTATTGGTTAGCAAACGGATTTCCCTCCTTGCGGTGATCGGCGTCCTGTTCGGCGTGTACTGTTTCGTCCTCGGTGAAAGCGGGGTGCTCGAGCGCGTCCGCCTCGAAGATGATAAGCGTGTGATAGCGGCGAGAATCGTCCGCCTGGAGGAGGAGCACCGCAGGCTCCAGGAGCTGTACGAAGCGTACAGGAGCGGGGGGAGTTCCCGCGATGACGCGATCAGGGCCGGTTTCATCGGCGCGGGGGAGAGGATTATCTTCCTGCGTCAGTTGCCCGGCTCCACGGCGGCGCAGGGGGCTCCGGATGTCTCCAGACGGCTCTCCATGGAGTTGCGGCACCTGAAGATACTGTGGGCCCTGGTGTCGGTGACGGTGATCGCGCTTTTTTTCCTGAAAAAGAGAGAAGGAAATCCCGAGGAATAGCGTGTGTCCGGCATCATGAACCTCCAGTACGACAACTTCACCGCGCAGGATATCGACATCGTGAGATGGCAGCTGGATTCCGGCACGGTCCCCATCTGTTCCGTTGCCGAGCGTTGCGGTTTCGGATTCCCGAGAATTATCATCCTGTCTCCGCGGCCGCAGGAGGGCCGGAAAGACGACTACAACTACGAGGCCCTGTCGAACGTTATCTGGCTTACCTGCCCGTACCTGAATGACAGGATACACGAGTTCGAAGACAGGGGATTCATCGGCAGAGTGGCATCCTTCATGAATTCGCTTCCCGCCGTGAGGGGGCACATGGAGGCCGCGCATTCTCACTTCTACTATTTTAGGAAGCGGTTCTACCGCGACTTTTTCGGCGACATCTATCCCGAGGACCTGATAGGCGTCTTCAATTCCGGAGTGGGCGGGGTGAGGGACGGGAGTTCCCTTAAATGCCTTCACGCGAACTTTGCCCATTACAGGCTGGACGATACCAATGTCGCGGGATACATCATGCAGAAACTTCTCCATGACAAAATCGACTGCGATAACAGGGCATGTGACGATGCGCACAAAGGACGCTGAAATACTGGCGGTCAAACGCATGAAGAAGGATGGCGACCTTGGCGGCGACGTCGTCGACCGCGTGGTCGGCGTTCTCCGGGAAGGTCACGTCGCCGTGATCCCCGTGGACAATGTCTACTGTATCGTGGGCACTTCGACCGGCGAGGTCAGTAAGGCCGCGGTGCGGCACGGGGCCGGCGGCGACGAGGTGGTCACGCTGATCGCGTCATTCAAAATGCTGAACGGTATCGCAGCCTACAACAAGTCCGATTACGATTTTCTCAACCGCATATGGCCCGGCGAGGTGACGGTGATTCTGAACGACCTGGCGAGCAGCAACGGCCGCAAGGTCCAGATACGCTATCCGCGCAACCGTTTTCTTCTCAATGTGATTGAGAGACTGGACCTGCCGGTCTATGGTGTAACCGCCGCGACCAGCGAGAAGGAAACGGTCTACAGGAAGAAGGACCTGGTCGCGTTGTTCAGGGACGCGGTAGACCTCATGGTGATCGTGGACGAGCTCTGCAAGAAGCATCCCCAGGCGTCGCTCATCGACATAAGCGGCGAGGCGCTGATGATAGTGCGCACCGGCAAGGTGTCCGCCGACGAGATCAAGTCCCTCTACTTTCTGGGCAAGGCCGACAGCTGATCAGTTTCCCAGCCAGACGTGGTTTTTTCCGAAGAGCCTGATATACTTGTCCCCGGACATCGCATACCTGCGCAGCCTGCCGCCGATGACGTCCCTCCTGGCGAGGATCCGCCTTCCCGGCGAAGACGCCGCATAGCAGTTGCCGCCGGTTATGACATAGCACGCGGGCTGCTCATCCCTGTCGCGCTCCCTGGGCGGGATGGAATCGATAACCGGATACGTGACGTCCCCGTGGGCCAAGTACTGGCGGCCTCCCGGAACCTCGTTCACCAGCATCGCCCGTTTCCGGGGAACGATATCCACGGTGTCATAGGGCAGGATGAACCACGCGCCGTGGCGGGCAAAAGTGATCCACCGGTGGGTGGGCACGAATTCGCCGGTTCCAACCGGCGGTTCGGTCGTTTCGGGTAACGCGTGTTTCATGCGCGGGAACGTTTCAA
Source organism: Spirochaetota bacterium (assembly GCA_017998375.1). Classification (GTDB taxonomy): domain Bacteria; phylum Spirochaetota; class UBA4802; order UBA4802; family JAGODF01; genus JAGODF01. The sequence continues at coordinate 21,574 of JAGODF010000021.1, read as the reverse complement.
GGCTGCCTCCCCGGAGCTCCTTCACCTTCGCGTGGAGATAATAGAGGACATTGAAGCGGATGCCTTCGTGGGTGTGCCTGTGCCGGTAATCAACAAGGCAGGCTTTCAATTTAAGCAGGTACTCGGCACCCTGCAGGTTGTTGTAGCTTCCGTAAATCGACAGGAGCAGGTCGATGGAGCCGGTAAGCTCGTCGTAACTCTCATCGAAATCGGCGTACTTCTTTTCCAGGCGCAGAAGAGTCTTTTCAATGCGCGTTGAAATTTCCTCCATTTTCTGGAGGTTCCCTTCCCAAAATTCCCGGTACTGCAGCTCGCCCGACCGGGAATCCGCCGCGGCGGTATCACCCTGTAGCATGCCCCGATTCTATACCGTGGTGCCGTGGCCGTCAATATATTTTGTATCGCCGGCACCGGTGATGGTGAATAACCGAATTTACATGCCTCGCCATGAAAAAGTATTGCATTACGCGGTCAGCGTGCGATAATGGGCGTTGCAACTTTTTTCAGCGGGGCAGGCTTTTTTGGTTGCCAGCCGGTCTGGTTAAATGATGACAATAGTGGTAACTCTGTAATTATAATTCAAAGGACAGGAGAGCGGCTATGCCAGGTAAGAAAACCATGAAATCGATGGACGGCAACATGGCAGCTGCCCATGTGGCCTATGCCTTTACCGAAGTCGCGGCCATATACCCCATCACCCCGTCATCGCCGATCGCGGAATACATCGACGAGTGGGCGGCGAACGGTAAAAAGAACATCTTCGGCAATGTAATCAAGGTGGTCGAGATGCAGTCCGAGGCAGGAGCCGCGGCGGCGGTGCACGGTGCACTGCAGGCCGGCGCCCTGAGTGCGACATTCACGGCATCCCAGGGCCTTCTCCTGATGATACCCAACATGTACAAGATGTCCGGAGAGCTTCTTCCGGGCGTGTTTCACGTGACGGCGCGTACCCTTTCCGCACACGCCCTTTCCATTTTCGGCGACCACTCCGACGTCTATTCCGTCCGCCAGACCGGTTTTGCGCTCCTGGCGAGCGGCGGCGTCCAGGAAGTTATGGATCTGGGCAGCGTCGCCCATCTCGCCGCGGTGAAAAGCCGGATTCCGTTTCTCCACTTTTTCGACGGATTCAGGACGTCCCACGAGATACAGAAGATCGAGGTCATCGACCACGCGGAACTGGCGAAGCTCCTGGACCGCGGCGCCCTTGACGCGTTCAGGAAAAACGCCATGGACCCCAATTGCCCGGTTACCAGGGGAACGGCCCAGAACCCGGACATCTTCTTCCAGATGCGCGAGGCATCCAACAGGTATTACGACGCGGTACCGGACCTGGTGGAAGGATACATGCAGGAGATCTCGAAGCTCACGGGAAGGGAGTATCATCCCTTCAATTATTACGGCGCCAATGACGCCGAACGCGTAGTCATTGCCATGGGCTCGGTGACGGAAACGCTCCGCGAGGTTGTCGATTACCTTATGGCACAAGGCGAGAAGGTGGGGGTCGTCCTGGTGCACCTGTATCGGCCCTTCTCCGTAAAATATTTCATGAAGTTGATGCCCGCAACCGTGAAGGTGATTTCGGTGCTTGACAGGACCAAGGAGCCGGGCGCGAACGGAGAACCGCTCTACCTCGACGTGAAGGACGCGTATTACGGGAAAAGCGGCGCCCCGGTCATCGTGGGCGGGCGCTACGGCCTGAGTTCCAAAGACGTGACCCCGGCAATGATGCTTGCCGTGTTCGACAACATGAAGCAGAACGAGCCCAAGAACCGCTTCACCGTGGGCATCGTGGACGACGTGACCTTCACCTCGCTTCCAGTGGGGGAGGAAATTCGTATCGACAGGGGCGGCGCCTTCGCGGCGAAGTTCTACGGCGTCGGTGCCGACGGCACCGTGGGGGCGAACAAGAACTCCCTGAAAATCATCGGCGACAACACAGACCTCTACGCGCAGGCCTATTTTGCCTACGACGCGAAGAAATCCGGGGGCGTCACGGTATCGCACCTGCGCTTCGGGAAGAGCCTCATCCGGTCGACGTATCTCATCGAGCACCCGAATTTCGTCGCCTGCAGCATCCCCGCCTATATCGAGAAATACGACATGCTCGACGGACTCGTGAAGGGAGGGACCTTCCTGCTGAACAGCATCTGGGACGTCGAGGAGACGAAGAGGCGCATGCCGGAAAAGATGAAGAAGTACATGGCCGACAACGATATCAAGTTCTATATCATCAACGCCACGAAGATTGCCGAGGACCTGGGCCTCGGGGGCAGGACCAACACGATCATGCAGGCCGCCTTCTTCAAGCTCGCCGAGGTGATGGACTTCGACGAATCCAAGAAGCACATGAAGGACGCCATAAAGAAGACGTACGGCATGAAGGGCGACAACGTGGTGAAGATGAACTCGGACGCGGTGGACATGGGCGCCGACGGCCTGGTGAAGGTTGATATCCCCGCGGAATGGAAGAACCTCCAGGTGAAGGAGGAAAAGCTCACGGCGAAAGAGAAGGAACTCCGCGAATTCGTCCGTTCCGTCGCCGATCCGATGAACAGGCAGGAGGGGGACAAGCTTCCCGTGAGCGCCTTCATCGACCGCGCCGACGGCACGTTCCCCGCGGGCACCACCGCGTTTGAAAAGCGCGGCATCGCCGTGAACGTGCCGGAGTGGCAGCCCGAGCATTGCATCCAGTGCAACCAGTGCGCCTATGTCTGCCCGCACGCAGTCATTCGCCCGTTCCTGCTGAACGAAGATGAGGCCAAAAACGCTCCCGCCGGCACGTCGCTCCTGGATGCCAAGGGCAAGGGGCTGGAGGGCCTGAAGTTCAAGATACAGGTGAGCGTGCTTGACTGCACCGGCTGCGGCAACTGCGCGGAGACCTGCCCGGCGAAGACCAAGGCGCTGGTGATGAAGCCACTGGGTACGCAGATGAACGAGGTGGAGCGCTGGAACTATTTTAGTTCCAAGGTCACCTACAAGGACACCCTGCTCGCGAAGACCACGGTGAAGGGGAGCCAGTTCGCACAGCCGCTCTTCGAGTTCTCCGGGGCCTGCGCCGGCTGCGGGGAGACTCCGTACATAAAGCTCATCACACAGCTCTACGGCGACAGGATGATGATAGCCAACGCGACGGGCTGCTCGTCCATCTACGGCGGATCCGCGCCATCGACGCCATATTGCACCAACAGTGAGGGCAGAGGCCCCACCTGGGCGAGCTCTCTCTTCGAGGACGCCGCGGAGTTCGGATTCGGCATGCTTCTGGGCGTCACCCAGATGCGCACCCGTATAGCCGACCTGGCGGCGCGCCTCGCCTCAACCGCTTCACCGGAGCTGAAGGCTGAACTTGACAACTGGCTCGCCGGCCGCGAGGACGCGGCGCGCACCAGGGAGGTCGCCGGGAAGCTCGTGCCGCTCCTGGAAAAGGACGGCAGCGACGCGGCGAAGGAAATCCTGAGCATGAAGAGCTACCTCGTGAAGCGGTCGGTGTGGTCCTTCGGAGGCGACGGCTGGGCCTACGACATAGGGTATGGCGGGCTGGGCCACGTCCTGGCTTCCGGTGAGGATATCAACCTCCTGGTGATGGACACCGAGGTCTATTCGAACACGGGGGGCCAGTCCTCCAAGGCGACGCCGACAGCGGCGGTGGCAAAGTTCGCGGCGTCGGGAAAGCGCATACGGAAAAAGGACCTGGGGATGATGGCCATCTCCTACGGGTACGTCTATGTCGCGCAAGTCGCCATGGGGGCCAGTCAGAACCAGGTGATGAAGGCGATAACCGAGGCGGAGTCGTACCCCGGACCTTCATTGATCATCGCGTATTCACCCTGCATCAACCACGGCCTCAAGGCGGGGATGGGGAAGAGCCAGCTGGAGGAGAAGCTCGCGGTTGAGAGCGGATACTGGACGACGTATCGGTACGATCCGAGGCTGGAGGCACAGGGGAAGAATCCCTTCATCCTGGACTCCAAGGAACCCGATTGGGGCAAGTTCAACGACTTCATACAGGGAGAGGTGCGGTACAGTTCCCTGAAGAAGGCGTTCCCCGCCGAGGCGGATGCGCTGTTCAACGCCGCGAAGGAAGACGCGATGTGGCGCTACAACCGGTATAAAAAGATGGCCGGCGGGAGCGGCGAGGGCGGTGGGGAAGAGTAGGCATGGAAAAAACGAAGGGAGGCCGCGAGGCCTCCCTTTTTTCTCGAAAAAACAACCCGCCTTTGCCGTGTGGGTATCTTCTTTTGCACCTGTAATTACAGGTGGGTTCCCTCACGAGCACTTCGGCCTACTCCGCGAAGGAGCGTGGCCTGCAAGCTCAAATTTGAGATCCCCTTTCGTTTAGTGTTGGTACAAAAATCTCAATACCAATCACGCACAACGCAGGCACTATATACTATACACAATCGCGGGGAAGATTGCAAGAAAAAAATTATCGTAGTGACCGAGCGGGTGAAGCCCGCATTATGCGGATAACCGCTCTGAACACGCACGGGGGAAAATCCTGAACAGTTTCGACGACATACGGTACATAGTATCGCTCGCGGGAATGGAGGAGAACCCGATCGTGAAGTCCTTCGCGGCACGCGGTGGAAAGTCCTGGCTGCAGTACCGCGACGACGGAGAGCTGGACGATATTGTCCGTGAACTGCGGGAGAAGCGGGTGGAATCGAAACACGTCCTGATCCTGAAGGAGTTCAGGGGGCGATTTTTCCAGAAGTGCCCGGGTTCCCCCGGAATGATCTGCTGCAACTACCTCGTACTGAACACCTGCTTCAACTGCCTCTTCGATTGCGCGTACTGTTTCCTCAACGGATATCTCAACTCGTACGGGATCATGCAGTTCACCAACACGGAGGTTCTCTCTGATGAACTGCGCAGGTTCATGGACGCGTTGGACCCGGGAATGGTGTACCGTGTGGGCACCGGGGAGTTCACGGACTCCATGATGTTCGACGAGGTAACCGGCATAGCCGCGGGGCTCATCGCGGAAACGGCGCAGCGGCGCAACATCATGCTGGAGCTGAAAACGAAATCGGACAATATCGGCCATCTCCTGGACATCCGGGAGAAGGGGAACACAGTCCTCTCCTGGACCCTGGGGCCGGAGCGAAACATCGCCGGTTACGAGAGGGGTACCGCGAACCTGGAGCAAAGGCTCGCCGCGGCGGGAAAGGCTTCGGAGCGGGGATATCTCACCGCATTCCATTTCGATCCGGTGATCATCTACGACGGGTGGGAAAGTGACTACGATGCCCTCTTGGACAAGCTTTTCAGGACAGTGGATCCGTCGGGGATCCCGTGGATATCGATCGGCGGCTTCCGCTACGCCTCCGGCTTCAAGGAAATCCTGCGGCGCACGGAAGCCGGCGGGGAACTGGTTCTCGCCGAAATGTTTCCCGGATCCGACGGCAAGTTCCGGTATTTCCGCCCCTTGAGAACCGCCATGTATAAATATTTACTTGACCGGATGGCTCGTTATGCCCCAAAGACTTTTATCTACCTCTGCATGGAAAGTGCCGCGGTCTGGCGAGAAGTGTTCGGAAGGGACTACTCATCCTCCGGGGACCTGGAGCGGGATTTCAGCGATTCCATGCGCAAGTTTCTGGGGCATGACACGCAATGAAACGCATGGGAAAGGGCGCGTAGCGAATGAAGGATTTCCGGGAAATCAAACGCGAGCTGGAAGGGATCAAGAACGACATCGCCGAGTTCTACGAGTCGCTCGAGCTCGCCTCCTTCAAGGAACAGCTTGCGAAGCTGGAGCGGGAGACCCAGGACGGGAGTTTCTGGCAGAACGTGGAGAAGGCGACCCAGGTGAACCAGGAGATCAGCCGGCTCAGGAAGAAGGTCGAGCCGTGGGATGTGCTCCGCCGTGAGGTGGAGGAAACGCTCGACCTCATGGAGATCGCCATGGAGGAGAACGACGCGGAGGTCCTGGGCGAGATATCCGGCCGCGAGGAGGAGTTCCGGAACCGCTTCGACATGCTCGAGACGCTGGAACTGCTTTCGGGCGAAGACGATGCGAACAATGCCTTCATCAACATCCACCCCGGGGCCGGCGGCACCGAATCCCAGGACTGGGCGAGCATGCTGCTCAGGATGTACCTCCGCTGGGCGGAGAAGCACGGACTGCAGACGGACATCATCGATTACACGCCCGGGGAAGAGGCCGGCATCAAGAGTTCCACGGTTCTCATCAAGGGGGAAAACTCCTACGGCCTCCTGAAGTGCGAGCGCGGCATACACCGCCTCGTACGGATATCGCCCTTCGACGCGAACAAGAGGCGCCACACCTCCTTCGCGGCGGTCGATGTGATTCCCGAGGTGGACGAGAAAATAGATGTCGCCATCGACGAGTCAGACCTCAGGATCGACACCTACCGCTCCTCGGGCGCGGGCGGACAGCATGTGAACAAGACCGATTCCGCGGTGCGCATCACCCACCTTCCCACCGGCATCGTGGTACAGTGCCAGAACGAGCGTTCACAGCACAAGAACAAGGCCTTCGCGATGAAGGTCCTCAAGTCCAAGCTCTACGAGCTCAAGCGCAAGGAACTGGAAGACAAGAAAACCGAGAAGGCGGGCGAAAAGAAAGACATTTCCTGGGGAAACCAGATCCGCTCGTACGTGTTCCAGCCCTACACGCTGGTGAAGGACCATCGGACCGGGCAGGAGATGGGATCTGTTGACAATGTCCTGGACGGCTCCATCGACACCTTCATTTATTCCTACCTCAAGGGACTCCGTCGCGGCGATCTCTGAATTGGTTCGCCGTCGGCGGACCGGCCGGGCGTATTTCCGCGGTCAAAATAGAAAAAGTGAGGCCGCGGCGGAGCATCGGGTGTAAATAATGCTTGATAATAATCGACAGGTATGGCCAGGATATTGGATGACCTCTTTCCTGCGGAAGAACACGGGTGACGGATGCCGTCCGTCCCGGCGGGGGGAGGGCAATCAAACGCGAATAGCGAGGTGTCCTTGAAAAAAAAGAAGGATTCGTTCTTCAAGTATTTCGAACCCATCAACATAATGGACGCCATCGACAGCCATGGAACGGACCGGCACTCTATCGACGAAGGCCTCGGGTATTTCGCGTTTTCACCCCGGAAGGAAAAGCTCTTCCTGAACAGGTTCTCTCCCCGGGAGATACTTGATATCAGCAAATCAGTGGGGCTCAACGACCACCTGGCGAAGCTCGGTTTCACGAACCTCCAGGCGGAAGTTGAGAAGGACGAGACGCTCATCCACTACCTGAAGATATACAACGGGGAGGTATCGCCGTACAACCTGCTCATCGATCTTCGACTCTCGGAATCGCGTTTCATTCCCGACGCCAAGCTCTTCCAGGTGGAGAAGAACGCCGTGACCCTGGACATGATCGTCATCGAGTGGCTTTCGGCGGAGAATCCCAGCAACATTTTCGATCCCACGCGCCCCCAGCTTCCGGGGCAGAAGAAACCGGGCCTCGGCTGCCTCAACTACCTGATGGAGATGATGTACATAGTGGGAAGGGAAGTCATCAAGGACGGTTTCATGGACATCCCGGACCACTTACACGGAGCCATCATGTACTCGAGGAAATTCAAGTTCTTCGATCCCGTCCAGGAGGCGATTCTCAGGGCGATCGTGCGGGACCTGGAGGGACGCTCCCTGATGGACATATCCTGGGGGATGATCACCGGGACCATCATCGACGAGACGACGGGAAAACAGCAGGTCTACGATCCCGCCGAGCAGGTGTACCCGCTGTCGCGCAGGATCAAGAAATATTTCAGTTCGAGCGCCTATGAAAAGCGGCTGAAAGAGGTGTTCAGGAAGAAGAAATACCGTTTCGACTACGAGAAGATGCAGGAACTTCGCGCGCACATGCTGAAAAGCAAGAGCGTGATAGACCTCTAGATTCAGCGCTCTTTTCCTTCAAGGCGCGGTGACAGCGAGATAAGCCTCCGGAGGCTCTCGATGTCGCTGCCGGTGACCGCGAGCGCCTCCTCGAGTTCCCGCTGCAGGGTGCCGTTTTCCGCGGCAGCTTGTGCCATCGCGGCGCGTATCTCATCTTCGACCCGCCCGAGTTCCTTCGATTCACCCGATCCGTCACGACAGAGGAATTCATCGCATTCCAGATATGGTATTCCGCACAGCGCCGCGATCCTCTCCCTGAGCGCCGCGCAGTCCGCATCCAGGGCGTCAATGGAGTCGGTGCGGCGCCGGTCCTGTTCCGCCAGGTCCAGGAGTTCGCCGATGCCGTCGGTCTTGAGGAGGTGGCGCTGTTCGGCCTGTGAGCGGAGGAGTTCTTCCAGGAGAGAGAGTTTTTGTTTCCTGAGGGTGATCAGGGACGACACCAGGTGTCGAACGTCATCCCTCAATGCTGAAGCTGCCCTTCGCGTCGGCACCCGTCCTGTCAGGGCGGGTTTCCTTCGCAGCGATCTTGTCCCAGGCGTCCCGCAACTCTTTTAAAAGCCGGATTACCTCTTTGATGATGTCGGGGTTCTTCTGTATGTTCGCTTCCAGCAGCCGTTTCTTGAAATACATGTAGAGGTTGAAGAGGTTCTGGGCAATCTCGTTCTTTTCGTTGAGATTGATGGAGAGCATCAGTTCGGTCAGGATGTCCTGGGTCTTGAGGATGTTCGTGTTGGCCACGTCGTAGGTTTTCGTCGACGCGAGGTTCTCCAGCGCTATGTTCAGGAACTTGATGGCGCCGTCATACAGCATCACGATGAGGGTGCCCTGGTTGGCGGTGTTGATCTCGGTTTGCTTGTACTTGTCGTAGGGATTCTTGCCGGGCATCGCCATCAAAGGTCCTCCAGGTGGTTCAAAACGAACGGGCGCACTCAATCTATTATCGTTGCGCGCCCACTCTAACTTTACTTCAGAATCGGCACAATTTCAAGTTATTGCGCCGTTTCCCATGCATGGTCATGCCAGGGCGGAACGGATCCTCCGGTACATTTCCTCGTACTTCTCCCGGGTTTTGTCGACGATCTCGCGGGGAAGGGAGGGCGGCGGCGAGTTCTTGTCCCAGGAGGTGGTTTCCAGGTAATCCCGGATAAACTGCTTGTCGTAACTCGCGGGTGATACACCCGGTCGGTACTGCTCCGCGTCCCAGAACCGCGAGCTGTCCGGCGTGAGCACCTCGTCGATGAGGATGATTTCGTTGCCCAGCATGCCGAACTCCAGTTTCGTGTCGGCGAGGATGATGCCGGCGCCGGCCAGGATGTCCCGGGCGAATTCGTACACCTGCAGGGTGAGCTCACCGAGCCTGTCCGCCTGACCGGGGTCCATGTGCGCGCGCATGTACTCCACGGAAACGTTCACGTCGTGCCCGGATTTCGCCTTGGTGGCGGGCGTGAATATCGGGGACGGAAGCCTCTGCGCCATCTGGAGTCCCTCGGGGAGCCTAACGCCGCAGACCTCCCCGGTCTTCCTGTAATCGTTCCAACCGCTCCCGATAAGGTAGCCCCGGGCCACGCACTCGAAATCGATCCGCTCCGCGCTTCTCACCAGGACCGCCCGGTCCTTGAGATCGTGGCAGTCGCGGAAGGGCGCCGGAAACTTCGAGTAGTCGGTCTCGACAATATGGTTCTTGACGAAGTTGATGCGGGAAAACCACAGATTGGAGATTTTATTCAGGAGGATGCCCTTCCCCGGGATGCCGTTCGGGAAGACGTGGTCGAAGGCGGATATGCGGTCCGTGGATACGATGACGAGATGCCGGTCGTCGGCGCGATAGACGTCGCGCACCTTTCCGGAGAAGAGTTTCCTCACGCCGGGCACTTTTGATTTTACCAGAGCTTCCATTTGATCCCCCGATTGTTGATGTGCGCCGCGCTCATTGAAGTTTCTTCACGAGCAGATTGTGTACGATTCGCGGGCTGGCTTTACCTTTCGTCTCTTCCATGATCCGCCCCACGAGGAATTCCAGCGCTTTTTTCTTCCCCGCGCGGTATCCCTCCACCGGGCCGGGATTGGCCGATATGACCGCGTCTACTATCTTGCCGATTTCCCCTTCGTCGGCCAACTGGCAAAGGCATTTCTCCCGGACTATGGAACCGGCGCTTTGCCCGGTCGACGCCATTTCTGTGAACACCGACTTCGCGGTTTTCCCGCTGATGGAGCCGTTCTCGATGAGCGAGATGAGCTCCGCGAGCATGGCGGGAGTCACGGCGAAGGCTCCTATCTTCTCCGGATCGTCGATCCTGGCCAGGAGCTCGCTCTGTATCCAGTTCGCGGCCCTCCTGGCGCCCGCGCCGCGGGATACAGTCTCCTCGTAATACCCGGCGAGCTCTTTCACCGAGGTGAGAACTCCGGCGTCGGGAGCGGGCAGGGCGTACTCTTCCATGAAACGGGCGCGCTTTTCAGCCGGGAGCTCCGGGAGCTCACGGGAGCGTTCTTCGATATACGCGTCGTCCAGGATGACGGGAGGGAGATCGGGTTCCCGAAAATAGCGGTAGTCCCGGTCCTCCTCCTTCGAACGCATGGGCACTGTTTCGCCGCGCCGGGAGTCCCAGAGCCTGGTTTCCCGTGCTATCGTCATTCCTTCTCCGAGAAGGCGCGACTGCCGGGCGATTTCGTACTCCAGTGCCGATTTCACGGCATGGAAGGAGTTCAGATTCTTAATCTCGACTTTGTCACCCTGGGCTCCCTCCGTCTTCAGGGATATGTTCACGTCGCACCGGAGGCTCCCTTCCTCCATGGCGCATTCGGAGACATCCAGGTATTTCATGATGCTCTTCAGCCGCCTGATGAAACTGTCGGCCTCACCGGGAGTGCGGATCTCCGGTTCCGACACTATTTCGACCAGAGGCACCCCCGCGCGGTTGTAGTCGACGAGGGAGACGGGCCAGTCCGAAGCATCGGAGTGAAGCAGTTTTCCCGCGTCCTCCTCGAGATGGACGCGGGCGATACCGATGCGCCGGGACGCGCCGCCGGAGTCGACGTCGAGATGCCCCCCGGCGCACAGCGGCTGCGCGTACTGCGTGACCTGATATGACCTGGGCAGATCCGGATAGAAATAGTTCTTGCGATCGAACGCGCTCCGCCTGGCGACTTTGCAGTTCAGCGCGAGACCGGCCATGACCGCTTTCTTCAACGCCATTACGTTGAGGACCGGCAGGGCACCCGGGAGCCCCAGGCATACGGGACAGGTCTGGGAATTGGGGACCGCGCCGAAGGCGGTGGAGCAACCGCAAAAAATCTTCGTATTCGTATTGAGCTGCACGTGGACCTCAAGCCCGATGATCGGCTCGTATTTCATGGGTGCCCCGCGCCTGCCGGGAATATCGCCGAAAATATCCTTGATGATACTTCTGCCACGCCGATATTTGTCAAGAAAAATGACATAATTGGACGCAGGGCGGCAGATGTGGTTGACGCCTCCGCGTCGGCGGTGTTGAATAACCCATGGAACGCATTCTTGATAAAGTCAGGAATCCTCTTGTTCTCGCGGTGCTGGCGGGTGCGGGCGTGCTTCTGGGACTCGCCCTGGGGGCGCTGCTGTCGCGTCTTTACTTTACCGCCGGGAACCCCGCGATACACCTCTTCACCGAACCCGGTGCGGAGTACCGGTTCATTCGCTCGCGGATGGAAAGTCCCTCCGAGGAAAACCGCGCCGTCGCCCTCTATGCACTCCTTGAGTACGGCAAGGCGGATCCCGAGTTCCTCATCGAACGGTATCGCGCGGAGAAATCCGCGCTCGTGAAGCGCATCATCGTCTGGTCGCTCGGTTTCACCGGCGGGCATGACGACGTGACCGCCTTTATCCGGCGGGAATATCCAGCTGCCACGGCGCCGGTGAAACGGGAAATGGTCCGCACAATTACGCGGATGGGCGGCGCCGGGGCGGAAGACTTCATCCGCGACCTTACGCGCTCCCGGTGATCGTTTTTACCGGGCCGCGGAAAAAATACTATTGACGTGCCGCGCGGAGCGGATATCTGAAATATCCGAATGGGCGTGGAAAGTGTATCGGATACACGCCGGGATTATCATCTGTAATGAAAAGGGAATACTGCATGTACCGGTGCTTTTTCATGGCTGTGAGCGTTTTCCGCATGCCGGCTCCCGGCGGCGCCAAGCGGGTGGGGCGGTGAAGATCGGAGTATTCGGCGGCACGTTCAATCCGGTGCACCTGGGGCACCTCATAAACGCGCAGTATCTCCTCGGCGAGTATTCCCTGGACAGGATCGTGTTCGTCCCGGCGCGGGAGCCGGTGCACAAGCCCCTGGAGGGCGGCGCTACCGCGGAAGACCGCTTCCGGATGCTGGAGCTCGCGGTCCGCGGAAACGGCGCTTTCGAGGTGTCGAGGATAGAGCTGGACCGCGAGACCCCGTCGTACACGGTTATCACCCTGGGGGAGATCGGCCGCAGGTATGGAAACGACGGTATCCACCTGATAATCGGTGCCGACTCCTACCGGCAGCTGGATACCTGGAAGGACTACCGGAGCATCCTCGCCGAAGCGCGCGTAATCGTCATGCGGCGTCCGGGCGAGGTGATCGATAAGGACCTGTACCCGGACCGGGAGGCTTTCCTTTTCGCCGCCAATCCCCTGATCGATATCAGCTCCAGGGGCATACGCGCGGCGGTCAGGACGGGGGCGCCGGTGCGGTATCTGGTTCCCGATGGCGTGCTGGAGTATATCAAAGAGAAGGGGTTGTACGCGAATTGAAAAAGAAGCTGGTTCTCGCCGGTGTGGCGATCGTCGTGATGCTGGGGGCGCTCTTTGCCTACCGTTATTATTACCTGCTCACCCGCAACGTGGTGGAGTCCCTTATCGCCCGCAAGCGGATGATAGGCATCCTCGTGGCGGGGAGCAACACCTTTAACAACAACAGGCACCGTTTTTGCGGTGTTATTTCGGTCAATCCTGAAAACGGCATGGTCGGCTTTACGTTCCTCCCGCCCGACTTGAAGGTCGACATGAACGGCAGGGGGACCAGCTTCCGGAAGCTCCGGGAAATCGATATCAGCGACTTCGACGATATCCGCGATTCCCTGCAGCGGGACCTGAAGCTCAACGTCTCCTTTTTCATAGAGCTCTACGCGGTCGACATCGAGCGCTTCATTGACCTCATCCACGGGATCGACATGTTCGTCCTGGACCAGCTTCCCCCCGGCGACGGGTACGGCTTCGGCCTGAACTATTTCGACGGGAAGAAGATACTACGGTACATCAACGATGTGCCCACGAAATCGATCTTCAAGAAGTACGACCGGGTCCAGGACGTGGTGCTGTCGCTCCACGGCAACCGCGAGGCATACCGGCGGCTCCTCAACCCGGAGTTCGTGTCGGAGATGCTTAAATCGTTCAAGACCAACATCATGCCCCAGGAGATCTATTCCCTCGGGAAGCTCCTCATGGATAATTCCGAAATACGATGCACAATGCTGCCCGGGGAGTTCGATGACGGCGGCAACTATGTCATGGACAACATATCATACAAGATATACGAGAAGGAGTTCCTCACGCCCCTGGTCGTAGAGGAGGAAAACCTCGGTTCCATCAAGGTGAAGCTTCTGAACGGGACCGACATACCGGGGCTGGCGCGGAAGATGCGGAACATGCTGATACGGGAAGGGCTCACCGTCGTGGAGTTCGGCACTTCCCCCTATCCGCGCCTGGACCATTCCATCCTGATAAACCAGAGGGGCAATCTCTCCAACGCCCGCAAGGTGTCGGAGATCACCGGGATAAAAAAAATCTACCATGTAATTGACAACACCCAGCTCCATGACGTATTGATAATACTCGGAAGGGACAGCACGAAAGGTGAAGAAGCTGGCGATAACTGAAGAAGAGATCCAGGACCTGGCCCGGGGCTGCGCGCATGCGCTCTCGGAGAAGAAGGCGGACGATATCATCCTCCTGGACCTGCGGGCCGTGAACGGATACCTGGACTATTTCCTGATTGCGACCGCAAACTCCCTGCTGCACTGCCGCGCCATGGCGAAGGAGGTGCAGCGGTACATGCACGAGAGGAAGTTTCCGGAGCGAACAAGGCCGCACCTCGATTCGGGGTGGGTGATCCTGGACTTCAACGAGGTGGTCGTTCACATCTTCACGCAGGAGCTCCGCGACTATTACCAGCTGGAGCGGCTGTGGGCGGACGCCGCCCGGATCGCGCTGTGAGCGGGCTCCCGGAGCTGGACCATGAGTGACGCCGGATACGACATCATCGAAAGGCTCATCCGCAACATCAGCCACGAGATCAAGAATCCCCTCACGACCATCAGGGGCTATGCCCAGATGCTGGGCATGAAGCCCGGCGAACCCGATTTCATCGAAAAAACCAGGAAGATGGTCATCGACAACGTGGACCTCATCGACGAGAGGATGAACGCGCTGTACGATGTCTTTGGCCTGGAGCCGGGCAATCCCGTGAATACCGACCTGGCGTCGGTTCTCAACGCGGTCGTCGGGCAACTCGATCCGGCGATCGCCCAGAGGATTTCGCTCGACGCGACCGGTGCCCCCCGGGAGGTCGGCATCGACCCGGGCCAACTCACCAGGGCCCTGGGCCTGATTCTCAACGGTTTCTGCTGGGAAAACTTCCCTTCCGCGGACGCCCGCATCCTCGCGGATAGAAGCGGCGAGGGAAAGGGCGCGTCGGTGCGCCTCCTTTTCGGCGGCGTCGATTTCTCGGCACTGGAAAGCGGTTCCTTCTATCTGCCGTTTTCCGGAAAGAAGCATTTCCGGCGCGGCACCGAACTCTTCGAGGTATTCGCGATGTCGGGGAAAAACGGCTGGCGTTTCGACCTTGCCGCAGCTGAGGGGCGCCGGGGATTCGTACTGGTCATCTGATCATGGAAGGCGAACACAAAATACTCATAGCCGACGACGAGGCGGGGGTGCGCGAGCTCCTCACCGACCTCCTGAGCGGATCCTTCAACGTGGACTCCGTCGACCGGGGCGACGCGGTCCTCGGCCGGCTGGCCGAGGGGAACCACGACATCCTCATCCTGGACCTCCAGCTTCCCGGGATGAACGGCATAGACGTCCTGCGCGCCATCAGCGAGAAAAAGACCAGGGTCATGGTGGTTATCATCACCGCGTCGAACAACGTGGAGACCGCCATCACCACCATGAAGCTCGGCGCCTACGACTACCTGGTCAAGCCCTTCGACACCGACAAGCTCCTGGTCATCATCAAGAACATCGTCGAGAAGCTGGAGCTCGAGAAGGAGGTGGACACCCTCCGGGAGCAGGTGGGGGAGAAGTTCCGTTTCAGGAACATCATCGGGAAGTCCGCCTCCATGCTCAGGGTCTTTTCCACCCTGGAGAGGGTGATCGACACGGACAGCACCATTCTGATATCCGGTGACAGCGGGACCGGGAAGGAGATCATCGCCAAGGCGATCCACTACAACAGCAACCGCAAGCAGTTCCCCTTCCGCTCCCTGGACTGCAGCACCATACCGAAAGACCTGATCGGGAGCGAGCTTTTCGGCCACGAGAAGGGCGCGTTCACGGGGGCGATATCGCGCAAAATCGGGAAGTTCGAGCTGGCGAGCAAGGGGACCCTGTTCCTGGACGAGATCGGGAACCTTTCCATCGACATGCAGGCGAAGCTCCTCAGGGTTCTGCAGGAAAAGGAGTTCGAGCGGATAGGCGGGAACCAGATAATCAGGGTGAACACCCGGATAGTGGCGGCAACCAACAAGGACCTCCGGGAGCTGGTGCAGCAGAACAGGTTCAGGGAGGACCTCTACTACCGCCTGAACGTCGTGCCCGTGTATCTTCCGCTCCTCCGCGACAGAAAGGAGGACATGCCGCTGTTCATCGACCATTTTCTCCGGAAGTACAACCAGGAGTACGGCCGCACCCTGAACATCGACATCAAGGCGCGGATATTTCTCACCGAGTACCGCTGGCCCGGCAACGTGCGGCAGCTTGAAAATGTCATCAAGAGGCTCGTGCTCCTGTCCACCGGCCAGTCAGTGGACACGGAGCAGGTGAAGGCCATCCTGGACCTGGAGGGATCGTCGGTGCCGGCCGTTGACGCCGAAGCCGGGGCACCCGATGCCGTTGACGCGCCGCGGGAGAGGAAGATCGTGAGCCTCGACGAGATGGAAAGGGACTACCTGGAACGTGCCCTGGAAAAGTTCGGATATAACATATCGCTCACCGCCAAGGCACTGGAAATATCGAGAAAAACCATGCACAACAAGCTGAAGAAGTACGGGATAGTCATCAGAAAAACCACGGGTGTATGAACGGGGACAGTGCCGCCGTCACAGAGATTTTTCCAGCTCCGCCACGCCGCTTTCCAGGATGGCGTACTCCCTGGTGCCCTTCTTGAATGTCTTCATGTATTTCTTGAAATACGATATCTGTTCCTGCTTCCACTTGTTCATGTCGACTTCCGCGTGTTGCATGACCCCTCCGGATGAATGAAGTGCTGTTCATAGTTTCGGCACAAAGGGCTGTTTCGATAACGGGGAAAACGACGCTGGAAAACGAAAATCCCCGGCAGTGAAGCGCCGGGGATTCCGCGTGGCGGGGGCGATATCGCCCTACTTGTCCTTGAAGGAAGGTTCGCGCTTGTTGAGAAACGCGTCGACACCCTCGTTCTTGTCCGCGGTCTCGCAGAGTGTCCCGAATATCTCGCGCTCGTTCTTCTGTGCCTCGTAATAATCCATGAAGAGCCCCTCCCTGATGGACTGCATGGCCCCCCTGATGGCCATCCTGCTCTTCGCGGCGATGGGGGCCGCGAGCTTCTTCGCCTCTTCCACCGCCTGGCCCTTCGGGACCGCGCGGTTGACCAGGCCGTAGAGCTCCGCCTGGGAGCCGGTGATGAAGTTGCCCGAAAGCACCAGCTCGTAGGCGCGTCCGCGGCCGATGAGGCGCGGCGTGCGCTGGGTGCCCGCGTAGCCGGGGATGATGCCCAGCTTGATCTCCGGCAGCCCCATCTGCGCCGATTCATCGGCGAGGCGCATGTGGCAGGCGAGGGCGAGCTCCATGCCGCCGCCGAGGCAGAATCCGTTGATGGCGGCGATGAACGGCTTGTCGCCCTTTTCTATCATGTTGAGGATGTCCTGGCCGTTGATGAGATAGGTGCTGCCCGCTTTCGCCGTGTTCAGCGCCTTGATCTCGTTGATGTCGGCGCCGGCGATGAATGCCTTTCCGAAACCGGTGAAGATGACCACCCGCACCGCGTTGTCCGCCAGGGCCTTCGCGATGGTGTCCTTTATGTCCTGGAGCACGGGCGTGCTGAGCGCGTTCATCGGCGGATTGTTGATCTCCATCAGGGCAATGCCCTTATCGTCGACGGAATAATAGCATTTCTTTCCTTCATTCACAATTCCCATGGACTGCCTCCTTGTGGTGTGTACGTCGAATATCGCCCGCACTGAAGCGTGCTGTCAAATATTTTATTACAGCCGGGAAAATATCAAGGGGATTTACAGCGTATTAAAACAAATCATAACGTATTTATAAGGGGTTTTCGCATAGTTGTCAAGAAAAATCAGGAAAAATTTTTTCAAATCATAGCGTATCAGTTCTTTACCTGCTACATTTTACGGCTACACGAGAGGGGGCCATGAAAAGAATATGCGACACGCGGCAGTTGAAAGCCGTTTTGAAAATGGCGATAATCGACCGCGATGCCATGACGATCCGTTTTGTGGACAAGGTGAGTTTCAAGGTCGCCGTCGATGGTCTGCTGAAAATCAGGGTCCAGGTGTTCGCCGAAGTGGATGGGCACGAGCCCGAGGTGGCCGCCAGGTGATCGGGGATCTCCGCCGGTCGTCCGGTAGGAGCCATTTCTTTCACCTCCTTTAATTTGATTTCCTGCTTGGCTCGGTGTAATGTGGTTTTACCTCCTTCGATGTCTTTGATTTTTTCGGGAGCCTCGCGCATGACGCGCTTGGCGGTGAAGACGCTATCCCTGGAGACGTTGAGCATGTTGGCAGCTTTCTGGGCGGAAACAACCTCGTCGGAATTCTTACGAGGTTTCAGGTCTGTTCTTGTTCCTGATTTCATATTCGCCAGCCTCGCCGCCACCACCGCGCGCTGACTCTCATTGAGGTGTCGTCGGTGAAGGTTTTCGCCGATGATGAAAAAAAACCCGGGAGGGGTTCCCGGGAAATAGGTAGGATTCCGTTATTGCCGTCGCCGTTGCGCCTGGATGAACACGGACCATTCCCAGGCCAGGAGCCGCCTCTCGGCCCGCAGGATGCCCACGGTGAGCATGAGGAGCCGCCGGGTCATGGAATATATGTCACCGTCCCCAACTTGGCCTTTTCCCCGGCCCCCAGGACGTGAAGGTCGATTGCGCCGGTGATGTCTGACAACGTGATTTTGCTGATAGTCGCGCCGAGTGCTGAAATGACCGAAAACACGATGTATTGTATTTCTATCTGTGAAACGGTATCCCGCCGGATAATCGAGAGACCGCGAATATAAGGGGTCCGCTCCTGTAGGTAAGCGTCCACGGCGTCATCGATGGCGGCCCGAGTTGCCGGAATATCAGGCGAAAGGTTTTCAATTTGAATATCAAAAAGCCGCCGCGTGATTGCGTACACATTAAGTTCCGCAGTCATCGGTTTTCTGGTGCCCCGCTGTGTCTGCATGTCGTAGAGCATATATTCCTCGATCTCGTCAAGCTGCCCGCTGGTAGGTATTCCGTCGGGTTGATCGTCGACCTCGCAATAAATATCAACCTGTCCCGGTGTCGCGGCGCTGTAAGGGTAGATGCTCACCACGTTCGGCGCTTCCTTTCCCCATGCCTCGTAATCGGCGCTGGCCCCGCCCTGGGGTTTTTTCTGGTAGGCGTCAAGCACGCGCTGGCGGTAGGTTTCCGTGTCCTCGGCGTCGTCGCCGGATGTGACGGTACTGGCGACGGTCGCGGTCATGCCCACGCCTGCAATCGGGGTCACGATGTCGAGGACCGAGCCGTTGGAAAGCGTCCCGATGTCCCCGGAGGTTCCGGCGGTGAGGGATAGGGTCAGGGTTCCGGGCGTGATCGCCACGGACGTGTCCACGGTGTAGACCACGCCGGATGCGCTGAAGACGAACTGCGTTCCCGCCTCAAGCGTCCCGGTGCTGCCCGTCGCGGTGATCTCGGCGGTTCCGTTCCAGGTGCTCGCCGGCTGCTGGAATACCCGGACAAGTTCGCCCAGGTATTTCAGGTACGTAAGGGAGGCGGTTTGCACGAACCGTTCACGATGCAGGGCGGTCCCGTATTTGTAGAGGATGAGCCACGCGCCTGCAAGTGCGCGGGCGACGATCCTCCAGACCGCTTTCGGGATGATCGGGATGGTCTGCGCGAGCGCGGCCTCGATGTCGCCGATGATTAAGGCGGTGATTTCGGAGAGTGTCGGGGATGGTAGGGGCATCGGTTATACCTCGAAGGGAAAGGGATTCCCCCCGGCCCGGGACGCCATCCAGAGGGCCGAGGGGCAGGGAGGTGTCGAGAGTTACTCCGCTTTGAGGCCGAACCTTTGTTCGAGAGCGGCGTCGAGTTCTTTCTCGTAGGTGAGCGCTTGGCCGCGTTCCTTCATTATCGATGAAAAGATTTTCGAGAGCTGGAGGCTGTCGCATCCGGCCGCGGTTATTGCCTGATGAAGTTCTTTCGCGGAAATTTCAAACTTGAGATTGTCGAGTCCGTCGTGATCCATTTGTTTCTCCTTTAAGCCCAAAGGCTGTTGATGTCTTGTGGGAATGCTCCCCGCCATTTTCTGAATACAGTTAAAACCTTTTCGATGTCGCCCGTCTTGAGCGCTTCGTTCATCTCTTGCAAATAATCCGCACGTCGCCTGTCGCGCCCACGTCGTGCACGGTATGCCGCCGGTATCTCACGTCGGGCCTCACGTTCGGCCTGTAGCCCCTGGACGACGACGCGCAAACGGGCGAAGGCGGCACGGGTGCGCGCGAGCTGTTCGACGGTTGCGGCGGTCATCGCGCTGCCCCTGCTGTGGCGGGCCTGCGGGTGTTGATAAGCGCCCTTTCAACCATCGCGGTTCTCGCCGAAAGGGGAGCGCCGCTTTCGATGCGCTGCAATTCCAATTTCAAAGCCGAGACGGCCATTGACATGGAGCCCGCGATTCCCTGTTTTTCTTCTGCTTTCCTTTTCGCGGCTTTCGCTTCGTTTTCCAATTTTTCGGCAAGCTGTCGGGCTTTTCCTGCTGCGACTGCAGCTTCACGGTGGCGCTTTTCTTCGCGGTTGATGTAAGCTTTCACGTCCTCGATGAAAAGAGGTACGAACCTTTCTTCGAGGATCGGAATTTTCAGGGCGATTTCTTCCGATTCGATTCTTGCTTTTGCTATCGTCTCGGCTTCGCGGTCGAGGGAGTCTATGGAAACACCATCGGCGATTTTCATTCCTTCGACTTCCTTCATTCTCGAATAACACTTTTCGATTTCTTCCGAAAGTTTGCGCGTTCCACGGGAAAGCTCAATTCCGCGAAAACGGTTTTGTAGTGTCTGTGCTTTGTTCATATTGAAACCCCCTTAAAAATAATATCTTGTAGCGCTTCGCCGATGGTCTTCTGATTCTTGACCGCGTATGTTTTCAGCCGAGTGATAGCCGACTGCGGGAGCCGGGTCTGGAAGGCTTTTGTTTCCTGCCTCGCTTCGGCGGCGGTCGTCTGCTTCGTGTTTTTCATGTTCGTACCTCCTTTACTTATGACCGTACTATGTCACGCGCTGTAGAGTGTGTAAATAACTATTTTAAAATATTTAAAATTCATCATTATTTTTAAGTTTTTTCAATCTCTCTGACGCTGCGGCCTTCGTCTCGCGGATAATCCGCGTCATGTGTCCACGGAGTTTTTCAGGCACGGTTAGCCTGGCGGTTTTCTCCTCACGGAGAACGGCCTGGACGATCTCAGGAAATACCTCGGCGGGAAGTCGGTCCAGGGCGGAGTCGAGGTCGTCGAGGTAGGCCATGATGTGTTCTTCCACGAGGTCGCGGGAAATAAGGTGTCGGCGTTTCTCTTCACATTCAATTAGCGATTTCTGGGCCCCCTGTAGTTTTCCAAAAAGCCGAACAAAAAACGAGCCCGCCTTCCCATGCTTCATCGCCTCACCGGAGAGGACAAAGTCGCGGAGCGTCATGTTTGCCACACGTTCGGGCAATCCCGTCACGGCCTCGAAGTCGATTTTATTTTTCTTTTTCGATTTTCCCAGGACCTCACGCAGGGCCCCGGCGTCGGGGAGGTGCTCACGCAGCCACGCTATATTGGTTGGGTCGGCGGTGTCGATGCCGTCGCGGGTTTTTATGAGCTGTCCGCGTTTTATTGCCATTGATACCGACGAAGGTTTTCCTCCGGTGATCTTGCTAACTTGCGATGGTTTTAAAAACATTGTTTTCCTCCTGTGAAATGTGAAATTCACACCTCGAAAAGTTCAGTAAGTCCGGGGACCGGGCCGGTCGGACAGAATACTGCATGACGCACCCGGCCAGCCGGAGAACCTATTTTTTTATGACACACCCTCTTCCCGGTGTCCTGGCTGTTCATCGCCATACATTCGCCAGGTCGACGATGAAAAAAAAGAAAATAATAATGGTTGTTGGTTCCATTGATGTGGCCTCCCTGGTGTCCGGGGCCCTTGAAGGGAAAAGCGCCCGGGGGGTTATAG
>JAGODF010000300.1 GCA_017998375.1 Spirochaetota bacterium | reverse complement strand
GGACATCGTGATGGTGAAGATGGAGGGAGAGCGCGAGCTCATCTTCGGGAACGTCATGGTGCGCGTGAAGCCCGAGTACAGGCTGGAGATGCACATCGACACCGACGAGGCCAACGCCGCGGAGCTGCCGCCGATTACGCAGGGATATCTGGTACGGATTGAGGCGCGTGGGTGAAAGGCAACGGCAAAGGTTCACGCGGAGACGCGGAGGGCGCGGAGAAGGGCAACGACTAAGGCTACGGTTAAAGGCAACCACGGAGGCACAGAGGCACGGAGGGTTAAGGCAACGGCTATGGTTCACGCGGAGACGCGGAGGGCGCGGAGAAGGGCAACGGCTAAAGGCAACCACAGAGGCGCAGAGGCACGGAGGGTAAAGGCAAAACCCGAGGCACGGATGCCGAGGGAGGGCCGGTGAGGACATGGACGTCCTTCAACGACCCTTGCAGAGTGAGTTCCGTTCAAGGAGAAAGCCAAGCCTCCACGGCGTCTGAGTGGCGGCCTTTTTGCGCTACTTTTTGGGCCGCCTCCAAAAAGTAGCGAGTCCCCTTACATGGCGCCGGCATGTGAAAACAGAGCGCGAGGTTCTCGAACTGCAACCGCATCGTTTCACGCGGAGACGCGGAGGACGCGGAGAAGGGTAACGGTGAAGGCGTGGATACGCATCCGCGCCTTCACCACTCACAATTCACAATTCACCCGCTCACCGCCTCGGCTTCTTCCCGCCGCGGGTCTTCTTCCCGGCAGCGGGCTTTTCAGTAAATGCGCCGGCATCACCCTCCCCGCTTTCACCGGGAAACACGGGCGCGACGGCCAGCTCTTCCTCATCGTAATGCTGGTGCCCCGCCTCGCTGATGCCGGTGGCGATGTAGAGCGTACCGTTCATGGTGAAACCGAATTTCGCGAAAAGCCGCGCGAAGGCGCCCTTGATGTCCTCGGCGATGTGGTAGAAGCTCGGCACCAGGATCAGCGTGATCACCGTGGCGAAGATGAGGCCGTAGCCGAAGGAAAGCGCGAGCGGCTTGATCATGTAGTCCTCGCCGCCCCAGCCGTAAATCGACGGAAAGAGCCCCAGCACCGTGGTCCCCGCCGTGAGGAGTATCGGCCGTATTCGTATCACCCCGGCCTCCACCAGCGCCTCCCGCAGCGGAAGCCCCGTCTCGCGCATATTGTTGATGAACTGCACCAGCACAAGCGTGTTGCTCACGATCACCCCGGCGAGGCTGAAGAATCCCAGCGTGCTCATGAAGGAGTTCGGCTGGCCGTGCGCGGCGAGCGCCGCCGTGACGCCCACCTGCGCGAAGGGTATGGCCACCATCACCACCAGCGGCACCATGAGCGAGCCGAAAAAGACGGCGATGATGATGTAGATCACCATCAGGGCGAAGAGGAAGAGGGTGCCGAGCTCGCTCATGCGCTCGCTCGTCTCCTCCTGCTCCCCGCCGTACGACACGAAGTAGCCGGGGTAGCGCCGCTCGACGTCGGCGAATTTCTCCATGAGCTTTTTGTTCACGGACATGGAGGTGACCACGTCGAGGTTCACGTTGGCCTGCACCTGGGCGATGCGCTTGAAATTGAGCCGGTTGATCTCCGAGAAGCCGGGCTGTTCTTTGATATCCGCCACGAGGGAAAGGGGAATGATACCGCCGCTCTGGTTGGCGATCATCACCTGGTTAAGTCCCTGCATGCGCTTGCGCGCCCATTCCGGGAAGCGCACCCGGATGTTCACGTTCTCCTCGTTGCGCGTCACGTAGCTCGCCACTGCGCCCTCGAAGCTCGCGTTGATCGACTGCGCCACGTCCTGCACCGAGATCCCCGACCTCGCAGCCAGGACCTCGTCCACCGCGAAGCGGTACTCCTTTTTCCCCTCCTCGATGTCCAGCCGTATGTCGTGCACGCCTTTTATTTCACGCAGGAAGCCGATGTACTCCGCCGCTATCTTTCTCAGCACGGCGAAGTCCTTCCCGCGGATCTCGACGTTGATGGGCATGCCGATCTGGGGCCCCAACCTCTGCACCTCGTACTCCACGACCATGTCACGGCTGATATCGCCCTTCGCCTGGCGGCCCGAGATGTCGGCACGCAGGCCGGCGAGTATGGTGTCCGCGCTCCGCGCGCGCGTGTGCGCGGACGAGAGGTTGACGACCACGGTGGACTTGTGGGTGGCCTGGCCAGGCACCGGGTCGAGGGCGGAGGTCACGCGCTTCCCCACGGTGACGTGGAAATTATCAAGTTCGGTTTTCGGGAGCGTCGCGATGATGCTTTCGATCTTCCGCATCTCGCGGAGGTTCGCCTGGAGATTCGTTTCCTGTGACATCGTGGTGCGGATGGTGATCTGCTCCTCCCCGCCCACCGGGCTGAACACGAAACCGAGGTTCCTTCCAAGAAACTGCGTCATGGCGAGCAGCACGACGAGAATCACCATGGTAACGTACCGATGGCGCAGCGACCAGTCGAGGAGCTGTTTGTACTTCCTCTGGAACGCGCCAAAAAGGCCGCGCTCGTAGTTAGGATCCTCCTTTCTGAGATCGTCGGTGCAGGCCTCGACGCCGTGTCCCTTCGTGAACACGTTGAGGAGCATGGGCATGACGAACATGGCGATGATCCACGAGGCGACGAGGCAGATGATGAGCACCGCGGGAATGCCGAAGATGAACTTGCCCATGAGACCGGAGAGCATGAGGAGCGGCGAGAACGCGGCGCAGAGACAGAGGAGCGTCACCGTCACCGGCCAGAAGACCTCACGCACGCCGCGGATGATGGCTTCTATTTTTTCACAGCCCATCTCCATATAGCGGTGCGTGTTCTCGCTCACCACGATCCCGAAGTCGACGATCATCCCCAGCACCATCACCATGGCGAAGAGGCTGATAACGTTGAAGGTGATGCCGAGCATCCGCATCCCGATGATGGCCACCATGAAGATGACGGGGATGCAGGCGGTCACCAGCCCCGACATCCGCCACCCCATGAGGAGCATCATGATCAGCGCAAGGAGGATGAAACCGAACACGGCGTTGCTCGTCACCCGGTCGAGGCTCTCCCTGGTGAAGCGGCTCATGTCGTTGAAGGTCCCGAGCGCGATACCGTCGGAAACCGCCGATTTGAACGAAGCGCCCTCCTTCTTCAGCCTGTCCACCAGGCGGATCTCGTCGGCGCTGGACTGCCGCCACACGCGGAGCACCACCGCGTTGTAGCCGTTGAAGCGCTCGAGGACGTCGGGCTCGGCATAATCGTCGCTCACGGTCGCGATGTCACGGATCCTGGTGACGTACCCCATGTCGTTGGACATGATGACGGTGTTCCGGATCTCCTCCGCGTTCCGGAATTGCCCCTTGGTGCGGAGAATATATTCCGTGTCCCCCACCTGGAGCGATCCTCCGGGCAGGTCAACGTTCCGCTTTTTCAGCGTGTTTATCACCGTGTTCATCCCGATGCGGTAGCGCCGCAGGGCGTCGGGGTTCACTTCCACCAGGTATTCCTGGTCCAGGAGCCCCATGGTTTCCACCTCGGCGACGCCCTCGATATCGTACAGGAAATCCTCAAGATCATCCGCGGTCTCGCGGAGCTGCCGGTAGGTGACGTCCCCCTTCTTCCCGTATACCGCGATGTCGATGGCGGGCATGGTATCGGTGGTGATTTCCTCCACGACGGGGGTCCTGGCCCCCTGGGGAAGGTTCTCCACCAGGTCCACCGCGTCCCGTATGTCCTCGACGATGCGCTTTTTATTTGGGGCCTTGTCGTCAATATAAGCGACCACGACCGAGACGTTCTCGATGTTGTAGCTTCGCACCTTGTCGAGCCCGTCCACCACGCGAAGCTTCTTCTCAATGGGAATGGTCACCAGCTGCTCCAGGTCGTCGGGGGAACCGCCGGGATAGATGGTCCGTATCGATACCATGTCGAAGTTCACCTCGGGGAACGCCTCGCGGTTCATCCGCCCCGCGCTGGTGAACCCCGCAAGTATGACGAGGACAATGAGAAGCCCTATCAGCAGCTTCTGGTGGATGAGAAACTCTATCGCTTTTTTCATATCATACCTCGAAGGAAACGCAAAATACAAGGCAACCACAGAGGCACGGAGACACAGAGGGAGAAAAGATTATTTAACCTTGAAATTGTAATAAATCGTTTCCGATGTCATTCCCGTGAATGGATGAATCCATTTCAAAAACAATTCAAATCCTTTTATCGCCTTTCTCTGTGCCCTCTGTGCCTCTGCGGCTATTCTTTTCTAAACCCTCATTTCGGAATATACTTGTTCACGTCTATCTTGTACCGGTCGAAGAGCTCGTTCTTCGCGATGTCGAACTGCAACAGGGAGATATTGTACGCGACCAGCGCCTCGAGTTCCCTCTGACGGCTCATCACCATCGCGTCGAGTCCGTTCTTCACCACGGCCGCGGTGAAGCGCCCGCGGCGCAGGTTCCCGAGGAGCCTCTGGTAATAAAGCTCCGACTGGTTGCGCGCTTCCTGGGCCTTCCGGTACATCGAGTGATAGGTGCCGATATGCTCGTACTTCGCCGTCACGTCGTCTCGCACCACGCGCTTGTATTTGTCAACCTGGAGCTTCGCCTGCTCCACGCGGAACCGGGCGTCGCGCTCACCGGTTTCCTGTTCCGCGTTGTCCAGCGGATAGGTCATGCGGAGCTTCGCCTCCATGGCAGGGTACTCGCCGCCCGTTGTCTCAGAGTAGGCATCGGGAATGTCGCGCCGCTGCCCCATGGTCGACACGTTGAGTTCCGCGGTGAGCGACGGCAGGGCGTGGTTGCGGTACATCTCGAGCTCCATGGTGCTGTTCTCGAGCGACAGTTTCGCGATTTTATAATCGGCCCGTTTCTCGTACGCGGCTTTCAGCGACTCGCCGATGTTGATCTCCGGGAGCTTC
>JAGODF010000299.1 GCA_017998375.1 Spirochaetota bacterium | reverse complement strand
CACCGGCACATCCGCTGCTCGCAGAATACCTTGACCGCTTCGGTGCCCTCGCGCCCGACCCCCTCTGCCCGGAGATCCGCGCCTGGAACGCGCGCGACTTCGACGGCCTCTGGAAGCGCGCGCGGGAGCTGGACGAACACGCGCCCGTGCCCTACTGGGGCATCGTCTGGCCGGGAGGGCGCGGCATGGCGCGGTTCATCCTCGACAACGGGAAGCTTTTCAGGGGCAGGAGGGTGATAGACCTGGGCTCCGGGAGCGGCATCACCGCGGTCGCGGCGGCGATGGCCGGCGCGCGGGTGACCGGCGTCGACATCGATCCGCAGGCGGCGGAGCTCGCGGAGATGACCGCCGCGGCCAACGGCGCGACGTGCGTGTTCCGCCATGCGGGAGTCGCCGACATCGGCGATGATGAACTCACACGGTACGATATCATCCTCGCCGGCGACATCTTCAACGCGAAGGAGTTCGCGGAAGGGGTGATATCGCTCGCCCGCAGGGGGCTCGGGGCCGGTCTGAGAAATTACCTCGCGGACTCGGGCCGCTCGCATCGTCCGCGGAACGGCGTGGAAGTCCTCCGCGCCATGCGCGTCCCCGTCTTCAGGGAGATCGAAGGCGTCACGGAGCGGGACGTGAAGGTGTTCAGCGTGACGGGGTGAGTGAATAACAAGGTAACGGGGAAAGGCACCATGGGCAATATCAATCAGAAAATGTCGGTTTGTCTCGGATTCGTCTTCTACACTCTCGGGGTCCAGTATCCCGTGCGGTTCTTCCACCGCCTTTTCGGCGACCGGATCTGGAAGCCGCTCGCCGTGCTGACGGCGGCGGATTCCTGGCTGGTCGGCAAAGCGTTCAAGCCTTTCCTGTCCCGCGGGAACGCCGATCCGATAAAGAAGGCGCGCAAGCTGATCGACGCGGTCGAGGGCGCGGCCGGCATCCACGGCGAGTGGGAGATCCGCGGTACGGACTTCGGCATCAAGCGCATATCGTCCTGCCCGTACGCGTGCCGGTGGGGAAGCGCCCGCAGGTTCTGTCCCACCATGGGAGAAATAATGGGGCAGAAGTCGCTCGAGGCGCTCTTTCCCGGCAAACCGGTCCGGTACACCATAAAGAGCACTCTCGCGGAGGGCGGTCCCCGCTGCGAGTACGAGGTCGACCTGCGCTGAAAACATCCATCAAATGAATATTTTCCGAAATTTCTTCATTTGCTGGAAGATCATCCCGCCGCGCAGTGTACACTATACGCGGTAGTGCGGGAGTATCATCCGGGAATTCACGCACCCGCATGATCGCCGCAGCAATTCCCGGACAGCACTGCTCACTGAAAGGAAAAGCACGCCATGCCGATGGACACCAAGAATAGATCGCATCCCCAGCTGGGTGAATTACTGCTGGAGGAGAAGGCGATCAGCGACTCCCAGCTCAGGGCAGCCCTTACGATGCAGCATGTCCTGGGCGGAAAGCTGGGGGAGATCCTGCTCTCTCACAACTGCATCACGAAAGAGACGCTGGACGACTGTCTCTCCCGGCAGGATCCGCGGCGTGACAGCGGGGAGCGCGGCGAGAACGGCGGCACCACATCCGAGGCAACCGGTCAGTGCTGATTTCCGGGCCCGCGCCGCGCGTCACTTTCGCTCGAGGAGTATCGCGGTCAGATCGTCCGTGAACGGCTTCCCCCCGGCGAAGACCCGGATTTCCCCCACGAGATGGTTGAGTATATCGCGGGGATCCTCCGAGGGCGCGTGCTCGAACGCCGCCATCAGCCGCTCGATGCCGAACTGCTCCCCTTCCCCGTCCGTCGTTTCCAGCATGCTGTCCGAATAGAGAAGGATCCTGTCCCCGCTCCTGGTTTTGAAGTTGACCTGCGCGTAATCCCTCGCAAGGTCCGGGATCCCGAGAAACGGTCCCTTCACGTCGCGGTCCCTGGGCCGCACCTGTTCCACCACGCCCGCGTCTCCCCTTTTGCGCAGGAGCTCCGTATGCCCCGCGTTGACGTATTCGACGATATCGCCGCGCAGGCGCAGCATTATGCCGGTGATATAGTTGTCGATGTGCCCGATCTCGCGGACCAGCTCCCTGTTCGCCAACGTGACGATCCTGCCCAGCGATTCCCCCGCATGCAGCGTGTACGCCCTGAACAGGATCGACTTCGCGATGATCGTGATCAGTCCCGAGGACACGCCGTGACCCGACACGTCGAAGAGGCCAACCCCCGAAAGGCGCCCTTCCGTTTCGTAAAAATCATAGAAATCGCCCGACACCGATGCCACGGGAAGGAACACGTGGTGCATGTCCCACTCGCCGGAATCCGGGTAGCGCGTGGGGAGCAGGTCGGCCTGGAGGCGGGCTGCCATCTTCATGTCGCGCTCGGCCATGCGGAGCATCTCGCCGAGCTTCTTGGCCTCGCGTAGATCGTGCCCCACGAACGCCACCCCCATCAGGTCGCCCTCGCGGTCGCGGAACGCGGACGCGGACAGCTCCACGGGAATGAGATCCCCCCCGGATGTCCTGAAATCGACCTCGAAGTTGTTATCGCCCTCCCCGAGTTCTCCCGGGAATCCCCCCTCACCGAGAAAGGCCCATTTCCCCTCCATGATCTCCCTGATGCTCTTGCCGGATATCTCATGTTCGCCGTACCCGAGCAGGCCGCGCGCGTGCGGGTTCATCTGCAGTATGACGCCCCGGTAATCGGCAAGCACCAGGAGGTCCCTCATGCTCGCGATGACCTCGTCCGCGGCGATGGCCGTGGAGAGCGACATGAACCGGTACTTGACGATGGCGTACCAGGTCCCGAATACCCAGATCATGATGACGATGGGCGCTATCAGCGGAAACCGCACGATGCCCAGGACCGGCAGGATGTTGTCGAACACCGAGCTGAACACGAGCGATATCATCACGGTGGTGATGATGATGCCCGCCTGCTTCTTCTCCCTTTTAATATGGGTATGCCGCCCCCAGACGAGGAGCATGACAAAACCGGCGCCGAAGAAGCTGCAGTAATAAAACACGTAGATCCAGATCCACAACGAGGTGATGTCGTACACCGCGACCCAGCCATGGGGCACGCGCGTGAACAGTCCCGGGGTGATCACGAATATATTCGCAAGGATGATACAGGCCGCCGCGGGAACGACCAGCAGGAGACCGAGGAGACGCCTGGTGATAGCCTCAACGTATCCCGTAAGGACCAGAAACAGGTACAGCGAAACGGCCGGGATGGTTCCCCATCCGAGCAGCGAGAAACGGTACCACCATGCGCAGGTTTCCGCAGTTTCAGCCGGATATATGAAGGTGTAGGCGAACGCCCATATCGCGATGCTGATGCAGACATAGAGCATCGACCGGTTGAGCGGCAGGTTCCTGTCAGCACGGTATGAGCGGATCCCGAGATACAGGTAGGAAATACACGCGAGAAATGACATGAGTGAAAAGAGGTTCATCGCACATACCCTGCTATTTAATATAAACCATAAGTCTATGTTATTACCTGTATATCTTACTATAAGTGCAATCATATTTTTTATCAGCGTATCGATAAATCGGACAGCAAATACCAGGCGGGGCACCCGGGGAAAAATCCTTATTTTCCTTGACTTTTCTGACCATGTGGGGCAAATAGAGAGTGAACGTTCACTCTCTGGAATCCGATGAAAGACACATTTAAAAAACTGCCGGCTGAAAAGCGGCTTTCCATACTCACCGCGGCTGCCGCCATCTTCGCGCGCGACGGCTACCACGCGTCGTCCATCGACAGCATATGCACGCAGGCGGGGATATCCAACGGCGCGCTCTACAAGTACTTCAGGAACAAGGAGGACCTGTTCCTCACCGTCATCGACCAGGGTATAGAGCTCATTCGGGAGTTTTACCGGCAGTTCGATCCGGCGGGGCCCGTGCTCGCCACGCTGGAAAAGATTTTCCACGGGATACACCGCGTCGTCCCGGGCGAGGGGACCGCCGTCTCCATCTACCTCGACCTGTGCACCCGCGCGCTCAACCGTTTTGCCGAGAAGAAGTCGGGCCCGATAGAGGAAGTGGGCCGCGGCTTTCTCACGATGCTGCTCGAAAACGCCGCGTCCCGCGGGGAGCTGACGGCCGGTATCGACATCGCCGCCGCGGTATACTTCATCGACAATCTCATACTGCTTTACAGCTTTTCGATGGTGTCGGTGCACTACAGGCGCCGCCTGCTCCTGTTCATGAACGAAAAGAACGACGTGCCGGAGAAAAAGAAGATCGACTTCATGCTGAGGTCCGTCCGGCAGATGCTGGCGGTCCCTCATGCATCGAAAAACACACGGGGGAAACAGACATGAAAAAAGTGCTGATCACGGGCGCGACCGGATTCATCGGTGGGAACCTGCTGCTGGGAAACCTCACCAGGGGCAACAGCGTGAGGGCGATGGTGCTCCCGGGCGACGCCGGCGCCGCCCGGCTGAAGGAGCTGGGCGTGGAGGTGGTCGAGGGCGATATCCGCGACTTCGAGGCGGTGAAGCGCGCTGCGTCTGGCAGGGAGATCGTCTTCCACTGCGCGGCGGTGGTGACAGACTGGGCGCCGAAGAAGCTCTTCCGGGAAGTCACGGTGTGCGGCGCCGAGAACGTCTGCCGCGCGGCGCTCGAGGCGGGCGTCTCGCGACTGGTCGATATCAGCACCTGCGACGTGACCGGCGTCGATGAGAAGACCGTGATGGACGAGAGCACGCCGCTGCGCCCCTGGGGCGAGCCGTACCCGGACCACAAGATCGAGGCTGAGAAGATCATGTGGCGCTACCATAAAGAGAAGGGGCTCCCCGTGACCATGGTGTATCCCTGCTGGGTCTACGGGCGCGGCGACCAGACCTTCGTCCCGCTCCTGGCCGACGCCATCATAAAGAAGGACCTCATCTTCTGGCGGCGCGACGCGATCGTCTGG
>JAGODF010000020.1 GCA_017998375.1 Spirochaetota bacterium | reverse complement strand
GGGACACCACGGCGAGGAAGTTCCCCGAGGACGGATAGTTCTTTCTCATGTCCTCGAATGGATAGATCTGCTTCACCCACCGTCCGCCGAAGCCCTGCATCTCCAGGCAGATCATGAAGTCGATGGGATCCTTCCTCTTTTCGCAGCTTTTCGCGTACTGCATGCTTCCCATGAGGTCGCTGGAGAAGAATGGCGGCTCCTCCAGGGTGAATGCCACGAAGCGCACGGTCCTCGCGGGGCGGTGCGCCGAAAGGAGCCGGTGCATTTCCAGCAGTCCCGCCACCGCGGTGGCGTTGTCGTCGGCCCCGGGCGTCCCCTCGACGGTGTCGTAATGCGCCCCCACGACGATTACCCTCTCGGGACTGCGGCTCCCCGGTATCTCGACGACGATGTTGCTGACCTTCCGCCCCTCCGCGGTGTATTCCTGCTCCACGGGGTTCGCCCCGGCCGCCGCGAACCTGGCCTTGATGAAGTCCCTGGTCCGTACGAGGTTGTCGTAATTCGCGTGGGCGCGCTCGCCGATTTCCACGGAGAGGTGGCGCACTATGTCGAGACAGTTCGCGTGGATGGTCTTCCTTGCGAGCGCCGAGGCGATGGTTTTCCTGATTTTCATGAGTGATGCCGATGCGGACGCACAGTGTAATTGCCGCCAGTCCGGCCTGATCGGCGTTTTCGACACCGGCACGGTCACGGAAAGTGAGCGGCATGGTACCGCAGATTGGGCCTTTTGTAAGACGACATAAAAAAATTACAATTAAAAAAAGAATTATCGTTGACTTCAGAATATTTTTTATTTATGTTTGCATAAAATTTCCTATCGTACTTTTCTTGTCTTCACGCTTCTCACGCAGTCCAAAACGCGGAGGGAAGCGCGAACCCGTCCGCGCGACGGGAAAAAACAAAAGGCCGTAAGGCCGTCTGCGGGATAGCGGGTTCGGGAAACTATGAAACACAGCGTTGATGGGCGCAGGCATCAAGTCAATAGAGGTCTGAATTCCCTGGCACGGCAGATTGTCGAAGAAGAGTTCTCCCGCGAGATGATCAAGAAGGAAATCGAAGAGCAGTTCCATTACGTATCATTCCAGGAAAGAAGCAGTCTCGTCAGCGAAGTGATCAGCAGGTCGTACCGTTACGCGTGGGCAATGCCGGGAACGGCGGCGCGCGCGCGCGGAAAATCCACGGTGGACGCGGTGATGCCCAGGGAAGAGTTCGAATCGCACGAGGGCGCCGTCCAGGACTGTTTCGCGTTCCGGATCGCCAGGCACCTCATGGGCGTTTTGAAGAAGCGCCCCGCCGGGATCGACAACGACGGCTGCCTGGACGACGGTTTCTATTCCGACTGCCTCAGGTCCCTTGCCAGGACGGACCTGGCGCGCGAGATCGGTGACCGGGAACTCCTCGAGATCTACCTCCGCCAGGCCGGCACCATACTGAAAAAAACCTCGCTGGCGCGGCGTGCGGGCAACCGCCTTTCCGTGGAAGCGGACCGCGTTTCCGTCTTCGACCTCTATTCGGAGCTGTTCCTGTCGTTCTGGGAAAGGGTGGAGTGGGACGATATCTTCCCTTCCAGCCCGGCGGCGTCGCGTGAGCTGATGAAGTGCCGCAACATTCTCATTGACCTCATAGCGCGCGAGAAGAAGAAGTTCCGCGTGGATGCGATAGCCAACGAGTTTTTTTCCCTCACGGGCTTCGGCGAGCCCAATGACCTCTTCCTCATCTCCTTTCTCGACTTTTACTTCTTCACCTGGATGGCCCATTTCGGCATCCTGGGCTACTGTAGGAAAGGCCGCGCCGTCTGCATGGAGTTGACGCCCTACGGCCGCTCTTTCCTCGCGCGCCTTCAGAACAGGGCCTGATTTACGGTCCTGCAGTACAATATCACGCATCACCCCTCTTGATAAGGACGGTTTTCGGCACAAACCCGGAAAGTTTATTGGTGGACAAGCCGCCCGTGATGGCCGATATTTTACAGGGAAGCCATGTCCATGGAGCGGGAAACGATGAAAGAATCGCCGGTGCCTGAACTCGTCACATCCCTTGAAAAGAAGATCTACGATTTGCGGAACCTGATAGAGATCGGGATGAGCCTCTCGTCCACCCTGGTGTTCGAGAACCTGGTGGAGTCGATTCTCTACAGCTGTATCGGCCAGATGTTCGTGGAGAAGGTGGCGATAATCCTCCAGGTGGATATCGACATCCACAACTACTATATCCACATGAGCAAGGGCTACGACTCCGAGTTCGACAAGGACGATGTCATACTCATGGAAAACTCCCCTCTGGTGGCTTACTTCGCGAAAAACTCCAGGCCCCAGGGCCTGGGCCAGCTCTC
This sequence comes from Spirochaetota bacterium, assembly GCA_017998375.1. GTDB lineage: Bacteria > Spirochaetota > UBA4802 > UBA4802 > JAGODF01 > JAGODF01. Next base: position 21,835 of record JAGODF010000020.1, on the reverse strand, counting down.
CCGTAACGAAGTCTTCGCCGACGACCTGCGGGGCTTCGAAAAGCTCGAGCCCGAGATCTTCGTCCCCATGGTGTCAAAGGATACCATCAACGGCATGCTGGTCCTGGGTCCGAAGATCGTGGGGGGCTCCTTCACGGTCGACGACCTGGATTTCCTCCGGGACCTGGGGCGGTTCGCCGCGATCGCCGTGGAGAACTCGCGGCTGTACCAGATGGCGACAGTGGACAGGATGACCAGGCTCTACGTGCACCATTTCTTCCTGGAGCGCCTGGATGAGGAGATCAAGCGGAGCCAGCGTTACAACGCGCCGCTTTCGCTACTGATGTGCGATATCGACCATTTCAAGAATTTCAACGACACTTACGGCCACCAGCAGGGCGATACCATCCTCCGGGAGCTCGGGGTCCTCATCCGCAAGTGCCTCCGCAAGATGGACATCCCGGCGCGCTACGGCGGAGAGGAGTTCGCGATAGTCCTGCCGGAGACATCCCTGGAAAACGCGAAGAAGGTCGCATCCCGGATGCGCAGGCAGGTGGAATCGTTCGACTTCACGGGGCCCGGATCGCCGCTCCACGTGACGATAAGCATCGGCGTCGCGGAGTACAGGCCCGACAGGAACGAAGAGATCAGGGCGCTCGTCGGCAGGGCGGACCGGGCGCTCTACACCGCGAAAAAAAGCGGAAGAAACAGGGTTGCCGCGGTCAGGTAAACGGTGTATGTTTGTAGGGACGCTATTTTACGGCGCAAGGCGGTGATATGACGGATGCCAGCGAACGCTTCAGGCAGGCGGTAGAGCTTGACCGGGACGGGCGCCTTCCCCAGGCGGTGGAGGCGTACACGGCGCTGATACGGGACTTCGGCGGTTTCCGGGAGGCCTACTGCAACCTGGGCTCGCTCTACGCACGGCTCGAGAAGCCCGACGACGCCATGGAGTGCTTCGACAGGGCGCTGGAGCACGGAGAGGACCATATCGTCCATTTCAATATCGGTTCCATCCACTTCAAGAGGAAGGAGTACAAAAAGGCGGTCGTCAGCCTCAACCGATCCCGGCACCTCAACGGAAACTTCGTCCTGGCGTCCCTGGTCATGGGCCTGAGCTACAGCAGGATGAAGAACCGGAAGGCGGCGGAGAACTGCTTCCGGGAGGTGCTCCGCCTGTGGCCGGGAAACCTTATCGCCCTGACGGCGCTGTCGATCCTCTACTACCAGAGCGGCCGGCTCCAGGGTTCGCTCAAGCTGGTGGACCGGATCCTGGTGCTCGACATAGGGAACACCGGGATACGGAAGCTCCGGGCGAAGATACTCTACCAGCTCAACCGGACGGCGGACTACGCCAGCGAAATAAAGTTGCTCAAGGAAACACGGGAGGAGTTCACGCTCTTCGACGAATTCATCCAGGCGATCCCGACGGAGACCTTCACCGACAGGTACGGCACGCTGGACGAGAAGATGGAGCGCCTCCGGGAGAAGGCGCGCGACAGGACGGACGCGTCGAGCATGGTGTCCCTGAGCCTCTGCCACCTGCTGAAGGGTGATACCGACATGGCGGTGGACATGCTGATGGAAGCGCGGAAGCGGGCGCTTCATTGAGCGAAATGGTTTGCCTTTTTCCCCGGCGACGGGGTATCATGATATGCGTCAATTTATACGAGCGATGGGTAAGCAGATGAACGATACAACCCGGTCCCGCGGCGGCATCATCCTGTCCGCCGCCCTGGCGGCGCTCCTGGCGACGTCCGCCGGCCTCTCCGCCGACGATAATCCGGCGATGATGAACCAGCGGGGCGTCGATTTCGGCAAGCAGAAGCAGTTCGACCAGGCCATCGGCGAGTTCGACCGCGCCCTCGACATCTACAACGAGAAGTCCGCGAAGGTCCTCCACAACAAGGGATGGGTGCTGGAACTGAACGACAAGTTTCCCGATGCGATCAAACACTACGAGGAGGCGACGAAGCGCAACCCGAAGCAGATAGTGTCGCACGAGAACCTGGGGCACCTCTACTACAAGACGGGCCAGTTCGACAAGGCCGTCGCCGTGGGCGAGCACGTTCTCAAGGTCGATCCGAAGAACCAGAACGTCATCAAGTGGCTCCCCGACGCCTACACGCAGAACCTGCGAAACAGGCAGCAGGCCGTCGTCAAGAAGGAAGAGCAGCCTATCGCGCAGAAGATAGAGCCGCCTCGCGAGGAGCCGAAGAAGAAGGAAGAAAAGAAACCGCACCGGATGCTCTACGCGACCTACGACGGTACCGTGCGCTACTCGTATTATTTCAAGGGAGAGAAGGACGGCTTCGAATACGCGGAGGACCCGGGCCTGGGGCCGGATTTCCCGCACCAGTTCTACCTGAACTTCTCGCCGGTGCCCATGTTCGAGTTCGACGTGCGCGCGGGCAATCCCTACCTGGGGGCGCTCTCGCCCAACCTCATCAACTTCGCGGAGACCTTCCAGATGATGTACCACCTGGGCTCGTATTACCTGGGCGTGGGCTTCATGATGTACCATTACAACGACGATTTCAACTTCGGCGAAAGCGCCAAGTTCTATGACTACAAGGGCGGGCTGATACTCGGGGCGAACCATGACAACTACACCATGCGCTTCCTCTTCTACCCGCGCGAGCTTCCGCACGACGGCAAGCAGTCCACGGGCAGGACAATGGACGTGGCGTACATCGGCTACGAGTTCACCTACTCCTTCGACAAGTACCTGATGTTCCACCTGAACCTCGGCGTGAACGATTTCTACTTTTTCGACCACGACGCGGGCTACTCGAACTACTGGGGACTGTACCGGATAGGCATGGGCATCACGCTCACGCAGTACGACACGGCCTCGGAGAGGAAACTCTTCGCGATCACCTTCGACTTCACGCTGAACATCTACCTGATGAACCTCGCCAACGACGAGCCGTACCGGTTCTTCAACGGCCAGGGATGGATGGGGATGGACGCGGACAGCTGGTTCGCCGGAAGCCCGTTCACCGGCTTCTACGGCACGGGACATGTCTTCTCGCTGCGCGGCGAAGAGTGGCCCATGCAGAACTTCTTTCTCTACCAGAAAATCATATTCGAGCTGATAGACGCCGAGGCCGACCACAACGACCTCTGCTTCCAGCTTGGCGCCGGCGTGTCCATCTAGCGCCTGCCATGAAGGAACTCCGGGATTTCGCGGCCGATATCGCCCTGAAGGCGGGCGCCCTGCTCATGGAGGGCTTCCGCTCGCGGAGCACCGTCATCTCATACAAAAGCCGCACCGACCTGGTGACCAACAGGGACCGGGAGTCGGAGGCGCTTCTCTTCGGCGAGGTGCGGAAGCGCTTTCCGAGCCACACGATCGTCGCCGAGGAGGGAAGCCGCAGCGATTCCGGCGGCGACCTCGCCTGGTTCATCGACCCGCTCGACGCCACCAACAACTACGCGCACGGCCTGCCGTTCTTCTGCGTCTCGATAGGCGTGTTCTCGCGGAGCGCGGGGAAGGTGGTCGCGGGCGTGGTGTACGATCCCGTGCATGAAGAGATGTTCAGCGCGTGGCAGGGCGGCGGCGCCTGGCTGAACGAAGCGCCCATCCGCGTGAGCGCCACGGGCGATATCGGTATCTCGCTCCTGGCGACGGGCTTTCCCTACGACAGGCAAAATCCCGAAAAGAGCAACATCACGCAGTTCGGGATGATGTCGCCGCGGGTCCAGGGGATACGCCGCCTCGGCTCGGCGGCGCTGGACCTCTGCTACACCGCGTGCGGGCGCTTCGATGGATACTGGGAGCCGGAGCTGAAGCCCTGGGACATGGCGGCGGGCGCCGTCATAGTCGAGGAGGCCGGGGGCCGCGTGACGCGCTACGACGGCGGGCGTTTCCACCCGGAGTTCCCGGAGATCGTCGCGTCAAACGGGATCATTCACGACGAAATGCTCGCGACGCTCACGAGTTAGAAAACCGCCTCGCTATTGCCCGGCGGAGCGTCGTTTCCCCCTGTAACACTCAATCATCAGCTTGAAGATCCTGAGAAAGTGCGTCACCGTCTCCGCGTCACCCGCCAGCGAGAGGGAGCCGTCGCCGACGGCGCGCATCAGCGCCTTGGGTTTCATGGCGCGCATGTAGCGGTATCCTGAAGCCGCGTCTTTCCAGACGAGGGAGAAGTCGGTGGATGGGAGGATATTTTTTCCGGAGGAAATTTTCCCGCCGCGGAAAAGATACTGGCGGGACCTTTTTCCGTCGGCGGTGCGGATGGCCATGGAGAAGTCGCGTTCGCGCAGGGCTTCCGCGAAGGACGGATGCTTTCTGGACGTGTAGCGCAGGAGCAGGTAGAATCCGTAGAGGAGCAGCGTGAATTTCATAATGCGCACCGGACCGCGCGGGCTACTTCGTAGGCGCCCACACGGTGCGCCCCTGCCGGTCCACGTAACCGTATTCGTCGCCAATCCGGACGAAAGCCAGGCCGCGCTCGAATTTCCAGGCGATGTCGAAACGCGGCGGTATCACCATCTTTCCAACCTTGTCGATGTACCCGTACTTGCCGCCCTTCCTGACCGCGGCGAGTCCCTCCGCGAAGACGGTGGCGAACTCGTACTGCGGCGGAATGACCGCGTTGCCGGTCGCGTCGATGTAACCGTAGGAGGCGCCGACCTTGACTGTGGCGAGTCCCTCGGAGAAGTCCCAGGCGCGGTCAAAGCGGGGTGATATCACCATCTTCCCGGCCGCGTCGACGAAGCCCGACTTTCCGCCCTTCTGAACGCAGGCCAGCCCGTCGGAGAACCTGCTCACGCACTGCAGTCCCTCCATGACCGTCATGGCGCCGTTCAGGTCGATGAAGCCGAAGGAATTACCCTTGCGGACGCAGGCGCGTCCCTCCTGGAAGTCGCCGGCGTAATCGAACTGCTGCGGTATCACCATCTTACCCGCGGTGTCGATGTAACCGTACTTGCCCTCGACCCGCACGCAGGCGCGCCCCTGGGAGAATGAGGACGCGTAGACGAAACGCGGCTCGATCGCCAGCTTCCCGCCGCGGTCCACGTAACCGACTTTATCATCGAGCTTCACGGCGGCGCGCCCTTCGGCGAACGTGTCCGCCCACTGGAAGCGCGCCGGTATCGCCATCCTGCCCGATTCGTCGATGAAGCCGAAGGCGGCGTTCAGCCGAACCGCGGCAAGGCCGTCGGAAAACTCGAGGGCGTACTCGTAGGCGGGCTGTATCACCATCGCGCCGGCGGCGTTGATGTAGCCCCACTTTCCGTCATTGAGTACCGGGTAGAGAGGTCCCTTCTTCGCGCACGACGAGAAAGCCGTTACGGCGAGTGCTGCGGCGAGAATGATTGATAATTTCTTCATGCGGGGCCTCTTCTGGAATTGTTTCGCGCCGGCGGGGCCGGCGTCAGTAGTAGCGCAGCCTGTCCGAAAGGCCGGGCTGTTCGATCACGTAATGCACCACGGCGTAGCCGGGAAAGTACTCGGTCTTCTCTGCGTTCCCGTTCCTGACGACGTCGACGGAGTCGTCGAATATCTCACGGGCGAAGAACTGGGCGTTGATGAGGGCCGCCTCGCGCGCCGTGCCGCGGCGCTGGATCTCGTTTTCCAGTCCTTCGCGGGGGAAGCCCTTGCAGACGATGAAATAGGTGTTGGGATTGCGGAACCCTTTCCCGATGATGACGTCGCTCCACTGCCGGGGATTGGCCGCCAGCGTGGTGATGGAAAGAAGAAGGATGGCGAGTGTCCATTTCATGCGCTGCCTCGTGCGGGGTGTGATTGGCGGCGCGGTCCCCCGGTTACCGGCGCCGAACGAACTGTACCGGGAGGTTCCGAAATAATCAACCACTTTTATCGGGCCTCCCCGGACAACCGCATGGATGTCAACGCCCCTTATGGCTTGACAACAGTTACGCGCCCGTGGAACTATTATCCGGCGGGGCGCGGAGCCCCCGGAGAAAACGTAACGGGATACGGTCATGATGAAATCATTCGGAGTCACGACGGGAGCGCACCAGGAGCTGGTCGATATCACCGCCGACGTCCAGCGCGCGGTGAGGGATATCGGCATCGCCGACGGCGTCTGCTTCGTCTACACGCCCCACACCACGGCGGCCATCACCATCAACGAAAACGCGGACCCCGACGTGCGGCACGACATCGTCAGGGGGCTGGCGCACTTCCAGCTGGAGAAGGTGGACTTCGCCCACATGGAGGGGAACTCGCCTTCGCACGTGAAGTCGTCGCTGGTGGGCTGTTCGGAGACCGTGTTCGTCGAGGGGGGAAAGCTCGTTCTGGGTACCTGGCAGGGGATCTATTTCTGCGAGTTCGACGGGCCGCGGAGCAGGAAGGTCTTCGTCAAGGCGATGTCGGAGCGGTGAACGGTCCGCGGGAAGCCGCCGGAAAAAAGAATTGAAAGAAACGGCGAGTAGTGCATAATATTAACCGCCGCCGTAACGGGATGTTCGGGCGGCGGCACGGAACGTACCTTCAAGGAGGAAATGATATGATTTCCCGGAAACGATACACCAGGCTGATCATAGGGGCGCTCGTGATGCTCGGGGCGGGGCTTTCCTGCCGGCTCGACGTGCCCATCGAGGAGATGGTCAATGCCAAGATGAAAATAAACCGCGCCGTCGAGGTGAAGGCCGATACCTACGCGCCCGCGGAGATCGGGAAGGCCCGCGACTACCTCAAGGCGAGCCATCAGGAAGTCCAGAGCGAGATGATGGACGGGGCGAGGACCATGGCGCTGAAGTCCGACGAGGAGGCCCAGAAGGCCATCGACAAGTCGCTCCCGCTTTTATCCGCCGATGCGCTGGGCAACGCGAAGAAAGTCTACGCGGAAGCTGACATGCTGTACGCGTCGAAATACTCGGCGGCTTCCTTCGGGGAGGCCGACCGGCTGATAAAGGAAGCGGATTCCCTCCATACGAACAGGGACTACTGGAACTCGTACCAGAAATCACAGAAGGCGCTCGAGAAGGCCGCCGACGCCAAGGCCGCATCCCTCCGGTATGTGACGACGGTGAAGAGCGAGATCGCGGGGCTGGACGCCCAGGCGGCGGACCTCCAGTCGAAGCGTGGCGGCGAATTCGCCCAGTCCGACATCAACGCCGCCAGGGAGAAGCTCCGTGCCGCGAACGGAAAAGCCGACGCGAACAACCTGAAGGAAGCGGCTCCCCTTGTGGAGGAGGCCAGGACGCTCCTCGGCACCGCGCGCGCGAACACCATGCGGGGTATTTCCGCGGAGAAGCTCGCCGCGGCGGAAAAATCGCTCCAGCAGGCGCAGGCTTCGAAAATGAAGGGCTCGTTCGAGGGCGATCTCACCAGGGCGACCGACCTGGTCACGTCGAGCAGGAACTTTCACTCTTCGCAGTCCTATGAGAACTCGATCGCCAGGTCCGACGAGGCGCTCACTCTCCTGAACACGGTGAGCTTGTCGATGACCAGCCGCGAGAACGAGCTTCGTGAAGAGGCGCAAGGCAGGCTCGGCAAGGCGAAGAGCGGCCTGGATGAAGTGCGGAATTCCGATCTCAAGGCGGGCCACGAGTCCGAGCTGGGAACGGCGGCGGGCCACGTGGAGGCGGGAAACAGGCTCTTCGTCGAGAAAGACTATAACGGGACCATCCGCGAGTCCGACAGCGCGCTGGCGCTGCTGGAAACCGTGAAGGCCGCGGGCCTGAACAAGGCGGCGGGAACCGGGGAAGTGACCGGCATGGGAGAAGCCGGCGAAACGGGCAGGACGGGGGCCGCCGGGGAAGGCGCCGGTCAGGCGATACGCTACGGCATCGATCCCGCGAATTACGTGGTGAAGTACAATCCGCGCGACCGCGACTGCCTGTGGAAGATCGCCATGTACACGTACCGGAACGCGAGACTCTGGCCCCTTATCTACTCCGCGAACAGGGACAAGATCCGCGACCCCGACCTCATATTCCCGGGACAGAACCTGGTGATACCGGTGATACCGGAACGGCAGCAGCGCACCCTCGACGACAAGAAGGGCGGCGGAGAAGTACGGGAATCAAAGTCGATGCCGGCGAAGAAGGACGGTTCTCCCGACGTCAAGTGAGCGCGGTGACTGGATAAAGTGGAAGACACGTCGCTCATCTCTATGAAGAAAATATTGTTGCGTGGTGCGATGGCGGCTTTTGCCGCCATCGCCTGTTGTGTACCCGCCTCGGCGCGCGATATCAACCTCGATGGTATCTACCTCAAGGCAACATCGCCATACCAGACGAAACTGCTGCTGGGCAAGCTGGACGCGTGGTTTGCCGTGGGCGCGCGGCTGTTGGACCGGGAGGTGGTGTTCGCGGGATGGATGTCCGGCGCGGAGATAGCCTACGTGAAGGAGGACGCGGGGACGGGCGAGAACCTCGTGTGCGTATACCGGGTCCCGGAGAACAGGTACTCCGTGGCCGTCAGGGTGAAGGGCGACGTGATGCACGCCGCCGTATCGCCCAGCGGCAGGTACATGGTGATGAAGCGCCTCATCCGGCGCGGTGATATCATCCCCGAGGGGGAGATCGTCGTCGTCGCGCTTCCCGGAGGAGAACAGACGGTTCTCGCGACGGGGAATCCTCTGCCGGACTACACTGTTTCGCCGGATGGAAACTCGCTTTACCTGGAAACCGAAGGCGGGATCGATGAATACCGAATGACGGGAGGCGCCAGGCGCCGGGTTCTCGGCAGGTCGGCGTGTCCCGAGGCGTTCCGGAAAACATCGCCCACGCTCGCCTTTTCGTCGCCGGACCGCGGCAGGTGGGTGGTGCTGAGCGGCGGGGGCGGGCTTTATACGGCGTGTCTGCACGGGGCGAGCGCGCAGAGGTCCGTCCGGGGAATCACCTCGTCGATGGAACTGTGCTGGCTGGGCAATACCGCCTTCGCGTTCCGGAGCGGCGGCGTCGGGGACCATTCCGTCGTGGAGTACCGGGTGCGCGACGGCTCGACGCGCATGGTGGGCGGCGGCTCCCTCAACACGTCCATGAGTTACTCTCCCCACGCGGGTATTCTCTCCTGGCTCCTGGACGGGCTCATCATGCTCTACTATCCCGCGCAGGGAAGGAAGGTGACCACGGGCCTGGAGGGCGAGGACGTCTTCTTCGATCCCGCGGGATCACGGTTCACCGCCCTGGTAGGGCGCAGGCTTTTCCTCGCCGACCTCCATTCCCTGCGGAGCAGGGGGATAGAGCTCAAGCGGGCCCAGGAGCACCTGCTCTCCCTTTACCGGGAGCTGTCGCGCCTTCCCGGAGAAGGGAGCAACGAGTTCTCGCGCGAGTACATCGGCAGGAAAATAAGGCTTTACAGGGAACTTCTGCGGGAAAAACATTAGAGCCGGCGTATTAGAGGAGGCACCATGGACAGGAACCTTGCGCTCGAGGTTGTGCGCGTCACCGAGGCGGCTGCGCTCTATGCCAGCAGGCAGATGGGACGCGGCAACGAGGAGCTCGCCAACAGGTCGGCGATCGACGCCATGGCGAAAGTGTTCACGTCGGTGTCCATAAAGGGAAGAATCGTGATAAGCCCCGACAACGAGGGTTCCCTGGTGATGGGCACCGAAGTGGGGACCATGAACGGAATAGAGGTCGATATCGCCCTGGACCCCCTGGAGGGAAAGACCACCTGCGCGAACGGGGGGCAGAACTCCATCACCACCATCGCCATCGGCGAGCGCGGCTGCTTCTTCAAAGCGCCCCCGGTATACATGGAGAAAATCGCCGTGGGCGCCGACGCGAAGGGTGTCATCGATATCACCCAGTCGCCGCAGGTGAATATCAAGCGCATCGCGCGCGCCCTGGGGAAGTACATCGAGGACATCACGGTCTGCGTCCTGGACCGGGAAAGGCATAAGGGGCTGATAGACCAGATACGGGGAACCGGCGCCCGTATCAAGCTGATACAGGACGGGGACATCTCCGGCGCGGTGGCGGCCGCCATGAGCGATAAGCCGATCGACGTGCTGATGGGAGTGGGGGGCGCCATGCACGGCGTGCTGGCGGCGTCGGCGCTCAAGTGCCTCAGCGGCGACATCCAGGCCCGGTTCGTCTATCGCAACGACGAAGACCGGGAGCTCGTGAAAAACGCGGGGGTCACGGACCTGGACAGGATCTACAGCATCAACGACCTGGCAATGGGCGACAACATCATGTTCTCGGCGACCGGAGTCACGGACGGAGAGCTGCTTCCCGGCGTGCGTTACTATCCCGGGGGCGCACATACGAGCTCCGTGATCATGCGCTCGAAGACGCACACCATCCGCTACATCGCCGCGGAGCACCACTTTGACTACAAGCCGATGTACTGACCGGGAGCTTCCCCTAAACGCTCCGGCTGAATGCCATGGCCTCCGATATCACAATCAGAAATATGACGGAAGATGACCTGCGGGAAGTGTTTCTTCTCCGGCAGTCGTTGCCCGCGACCCTGCCCGATGAGGGCGCAGACGTCCGCGCGGAGCGGATCGTTGACGCGTACATGAAGCATCCCGGCCTCTGTTACACGGCACTGCGTCGGAAAAAAGTGATCGGTTTTGTCATGGGAAGCGTCGTGGATGCGGACGGCGGAAAAGCGGGGATGATAGGGATGATGGCCGCGGATGCCGGGGACGGTTCCGCGCGGGTGTACGGGGGGATTTTCGCGCGGCTCTGCGCCGCCTATGCCGGAAACGGAATTGCCGTGATGTACGCCGGACCTTTCGGGCGCGGTGACGGCCGGCGCGAGATCTATCAAGGGTTGGGCTTCGACGATGCGGAAGACGGCATCTACATGAAGTACGTCATGTCGGGAGGCTCGTGATCATGCGCTGGTCCATGGATCTGGTGGCAGCGCATCCCTGGGCCGCAGTCGCCGCGGCGCTCGCGCTGCTTCTGGCCGCCGGATTCACTTTCAGGAAAAGTAAAGTGCTTGCAATTATCCTGGCCGTTGCGGGGATAATCGTTTCCTGCGCGCTAATCTTGAGCGGCGCGCTGAGGGGAATCAGGCCCGGCGATATCAACAAGTTCAAGGACACGACGAAGCGGAAGGTCGTGGAAAGCATACACAGGGAATTACATCGATGAAATTGAGCCTCGTGAAAAAGAACAACCCCGAAACTCTGGTATCCGAAGCGGTGAAAATAATTCCGCCCTCGGGCATCAGGGAATTTTTCGATATAGTCTACTCCATGCCGGACTGCATCTCACTCGGCGTGGGAGAGCCCGACTTTGTCACGCCCTGGAGAATATCGGACACCGGTATCTACGCCATCAAGGACGGGAACACGCACTACACGCCCAACCGCGGCCTGCCGGAGCTCTGCGATCTTATAGCAAAAGAGCTGAAGCGCCAGCACAGGGCGGGGTACGCACCCGACGAGGAGATCATCGTCACCATGGGCGTGAGCCAGGGGCTGGACCTGGTGCTGCGGAGCATCATCAATCCCGGCGACGAGGTCATCATCCCCGAGCCGTGCTACGTTTCCTACGGCGCGAACGTGACGCTCCTGGGGGGAAAGCCGGTCTACGTGCCCACGTATTTTTCCGAGGAGTTCAAGGTCGATATCGAACGACTGAAAAACGCCGTGACGCCGCGCACCAAGGCGGTGCTGCTCAACTATCCCTCGAACCCCACGGGGAACACCCTGCCTCGTGAACTTCTCGAGAAGATCGCGGCGCTCGCGGAGGAGCGCAACTTCTTCATCATATCGGACGAAATCTACTCGGCGATTTCCTACGAAAAGGAACACTGGTCCATCATCTCCCTCCCCGCCGTGAAGGACAGGGTGATATACCTGAACGGCTTTTCGAAGTCTCACGCCATGACGGGATGGCGCCTGGGTTACGTTGCGGGCCCGGCGTACCTGGTCAACATGATGCTGAAAATCCACCAGTACACTGCGCTCTGCGCGCCGTCGCTCTCGCAGTACGCCGCGGTGGAGGCGCTGGGCAACTCCCAGAAGGACGTGAAGACGATGCGTGCGGAATACATGAAGAGGCGGAACTATATCGTCACACGCTTCCGCGACGCGGGGCTGCCCTGCCTCATGCCAGAGGGTGCGTTCTACGTGTTCCCCGACGTCTCTCCCTCCGGGATGGGATCGCGCGAGTTCGCGCTGGCGCTCCTCAAGGCGCAGAAGGTCGCCGTGGTGCCCGGCGGCGTCTTCGGCGAGTGCGGCAAAAACCATGTCCGCTGTTCCTACGCCACCTCCATGGAAAACATCCGCGAGGCGATGGACCGGATAGAAAAATTCTGCAGAACCATCTTTTAAGGCCGCGCGGCCATGGCGTACCTCATAGACGGATTCAACCTGCTCTACAAATTCCCCGACTGCGAGGAGCTGATGTACCAGCGCCGCCTCGCGGACGCGCGAAATTCCCTGCTCGGGAAGCTCAAGGAATTCGTGAAGATAACCCGGAACACGGTGCGGGTGGTCTTCGACGGGAAGAAACAGGAGGCGCTCGATATCCGGAGCGAGAGGGTGGGAAGCATCGACGTCTACTATTCCCTCGACTATTCCGCCGATTTCCTGATAAAGGAGTTCGTGAAGAAGGATCTCAATCCCAGGATGACCACGGTGGTCACATCGGACAACGGGATCATCTTTTATGTCACGAGATTCCGGGTGAGGCTCATGAAAAGCGAGGAGTTCGCCGCGCTCGTGACCAAGACCATCGAGGAATCGCGCGAGGAAAAGCTCCCGGAAAAGGAGGACAATCCTGTTCTCTCGGATGACGATGTAAAGTACTGGGAGGATCTGTTCCGGAAGAAGGGCTAGCGGCCAAGTTCCCGCGCGATGATGCCATGCGTTGTTTCTATGAGTGATTCAATGGTGTCGTGGGAAAAACCGGAAGGATCAATGGGATCGAGCACAACAACTTCGATTTGTCCCGGTTGGAACGCGGTGCTTCCCTTGGGGAGCACTTTGCGGCTCCCTTTCACTGCGACAGGGAGCAGCGGGATGCCCTTTTCCACCGAGATCATGAAACCGCCTTTTTTAAACCTGCCGAGCCGCCCATCTGCGGAGCGGGTGCCTTCCGCGAATACAAGCACGCTCACACCTTCCGGAAGCCTGTCGACTCCCCGATGGATGCTCGAAATCGCCTTCTCGTGGTTCCCTCTGTCGATGAACATGTTCCGCGCGGCGTAGAGCGCCCAGCCGAAGAGCGGTACTTTGAGAAGCTCCCTCTTGATGACCCACCGGAACTGGATGCCCAGGGAAGTGACAAGCGCCAGGATGTCAAACTGCGACTGGTGGTTCGAAATAATGACGTAGCGAAATCCTTTCCTGATCTTCTCGCGGTTCACGATATGCACACGCGTGCCGGTGACGAAGAGCATAACGCGCGCCCACTGCTTTGAGATGGTGAAGGCGAGGTTTCCAGTGCGGGAGATGAGGGCCGCGATCATCATGGGAACGAACAGGATGATGGACATAAGGGTTGCCCAGAAGAATAGCCATGTGGTCTTGGCGATGTTGATGATCGCACCCATGAGTGACACCTTAACCGCGCGCAAGAGTATTGCCATCACGTTGCATGATGGTAGCATTTCAGAAAAGGTTTGTCAATCGGAATACCGGGGTGGGATTATGGGGATGGTTTTTCCGGCATTCCCCAGCTTATTGTCCAGCATATCCGGCTGTTAGAGCTGTCACAGAGAAAAAGATAGTTTGAAAAGATATTGTTATCGGTATAGTACTTATCATTATCACGTTCAAAACATAACAGGGCTTCGTCGAGATATCTTACAATCGCGTAGGAAACCAACAGCGACACCGACAATTTATAAAACAATCTCATATCACTGAAGCACTCATAGTCACGATCAGCCAGCGAAATGTGCGTGCAACGCCTTAATGAGCACGGATTTTTCTTCTGGTACTGCACGGCCTTACCCAGCCGCGCCTTCTTCCCATGTTCTTTCATTACCCGTCGCATAAGCATCACCAGCATGGCGGATCGCGATACGCCGCTGGCCCTTGCCGCCGCGTCAAGATTTTCCCTGATCCCGTTATCGATATTCACGGTTGTTTCAATCATGGTTCCCTCCAGCCGTGTAGTCTTCAGGATTAGTACGAAATTCCCGGGGTTAAAATGAATTTTTTTTTGGGGGGGGGTGATAAAAAAGACCGCTCCTTGCCGGGAGCGGTCTTCTACAGCACGATATACTGTGCCTTTATTACATTTCTATCGCAATCGCATGCCCCATGCCTCCGCCGATGCAGAGCGTCGCGATGCCCTTCTTCGCGTTGCGCTTGAGCATCTCGTGCACCAGCGTGGTGAGGATGCGTGTCCCCGACGCGCCAATGGGATGGCCGATAGCGATGGCGCCTCCGTTTACGTTGACCTTGGAGGTGTCCCAGCCCATTTCGCGGTTCACCACGATCGCCTGAGTAGCGAACGCCTCATTAGCCTCAATGAGATCCAGGTCCGACGCCTTCCATCCCGCTTTTTCGAGCGCCTTTTTGCTCGAGGGAATGGGCCCCGTTCCCATTATCTTCGGATCAACGCCCGCCGAGGCGTACGATGCTATGCGCGCGAGCGGCTTGATGCCGAGTTTCTTCGCCATATCGGCAGACATCACCACGGCGGCGCCGGCGCCGTCATTGATACCCGACGCGTTGCCTGCGGTCACTATTCCGTCTTTCTTGAAGGCCGGTTTGAGTTTTCCCATTGCTTCTACCGTGGCACCGAAGCGAGGAAATTCGTCCGTATCAAACAATAGCGGGTCGCCCTTCTTGCCTGCTATTTCCACGCCGATTATTTCATCCTTGAAACGGCCAGATTTGATTGCCGCTTCCGCTTTTTGCTGGCTTGCCACCGCGAACTCGTCAACGTCCTTGCGCGTGAGCTTCCACTGCTCGGCGACGTTCTCCGCCGTTATTCCCATGTGGTAGTCGTTGAACGCATCCCAGAGGCCGTCCTTGATCATCACGTCGATGATGTTCGATTCGCCCATCCGGTAGCCCCAGCGCGCCTTCGCGAGCGCGTACGGCGCAGCCGACATGTTTTCCGTGCCGCCGGCCACGATGATATCGGCATCACCGGCCTTGATCATCTGGGCCGCCAGGGACACCGAGCGGAGGCCCGAGGCGCAGACCTTGTTGATGGTCATGGCTGGCACTTCCTGGGGAATTCCCGCGTGGATGAGTATCTGGCGCGTCACGTTCTGGCCCTGGGCGGCCTGGAGCACGTTGCCCATTATCACGTTCTCAACCTGTTTTGGTTCAATACCGGCGCGCTTCATGGCTTCCTTGACCACGATGGTTCCGAGCCTGACCGATGAAACGTCCTTCAACCCGCCCCCGAAGGAGCCGACGGGCGTTCTAACTATTGATGCGATAACCACGTCTTTCATAATACCTCGCAATGATTCATGAGTGATTTTCTAGGAACAAGGCAAACACCAAGATAATGATAAAAAAGAGGCCCCTGTTGTCGAGAATTTTTTGTCGGACAGTGATTCTGCGACTATAATGAAATAGTTTCATTTTTCTGACATACCTGCCTGCGCGGGGAGAAGCTTCGTGGAGTATATCTACAACAAACAAATAAGATAGGCTATCCGTCGGTATAATAGATATAGTAAAAATGTATTTGATGATTTGAGAGTGGACGAAGATTGTTTAAGAGACATAAGGAGCATGTATGACGACAGGCCCCGTCATAGATCGTGACGCGTGCAGCATGTGCGGCCGCTGTATTGACGCGTGCCCCAAGGACGTTCTCACCGTCATTGACGACGCGATCACGGTGATAGACGGTGACTGCATTCTGTGCTCTCACTGTTACGCGGTATGCCCATCCGGCGCCCTGTCCTTCGATCCTTCCGAACTCCGCGACCTGAAGTTCAGTTCCTTCCGGCAGGGTGAGAACACTCTCGGAACTCCGACTCCGGCAGACCTGGTGCACTTCATGCGTTCTCGCAGGAGCGTTCGGAAGTACCGGGAAATACCGGTACCTGCCGACGTCCTGGCGGACCTCGTGGAGTTCGCCGCGTCCGCGCCCTCCGGGAGCAACTGCCAGGACTGGGAGTTTGCCGTCATCAACGGACGGGAGAAGGTGTACGCGCTGGCACAGCAGATCAAAAAGTTTTTTGAAAAACTGAATTCCATAGTACGGAACCCGGTCACTCGTTATCTCTCGGTGCTCTTCGCGGGAAGGAAACTCCTGAAGTATTACCGGAACAATTTTGACTCCGTGGAATCGGGCCTCAACGAGGCGGCGAAAGGGCGCGACCTCCTCTTTCACGGGGCGCCCGCGATCATCATCATCCACAGCGGGATGACGGGGAGCCTGCCCCGGGAGGACGGCCAGTACGCCGCGTATAATATCACCCTCCTCGCCCATGCCTTGGGGCTGGGGACCTGTTTCATCGGGTATGCGTCCGAGACGATCAACAGCTCGCCCGCGATACGGAAGTATCTCGGCATTCCGGAGGAGCACAGGGCGCTCGCGGTCCTCATCGTGGGGTTCCCCGACATCGGGTTTGCCAGGCCCGCGCTCCGCAAAAACTACCGCGCGAAATTTCTGTAAAATTCCCGCGATAAAAAATTTGTCTTGCGCTCAAGCGGGCTATACTGCTTATCAGACACTTTGCGATGTTGGAAATGAAAAGGTAGGCGCGATGAACGTATATCTGTATCTGACGGCGATTCTCGGAGTGGTGGCCCTTGCCATGCTCGCGGACCTCTATTTCAGGAGGACCAGGCAGGAGGAGAAGATAGAAGCGAAGTGGAGCGATATCTGGGCCGAGCGGCTCAAAAACGGAAAATGAACAGCGCCAGCACCAGGATCACGTGGGCGATGATGGTCGATACCACGGACTGGTGTCTGTAATACAGGAAGGAAAGCAACCCCGCGATTGCCGCGGCTGTGAGCAGCAGCCAGATGTTCCTGGTGAGCACCAGGAAAAAACCCGCGTACGTCAGCCCCGCCAACACCGAACCCGAAACGCTCCCGAAAATGTGCATCATGACATGCTGGAGGTATCCGCGGAACAATATCTCCGTGGCTGGCACGGCCACCACGATCATGAGTACGAAAAGCTCCGACCTCGGCATGCCGTCCATGGAGCTGAAATGCAGGTAGTAGACCGGCGCGCGCGCGGCGTATTTGGAAACCAGGATGAGCGCCGCGGCGAGAAGCACCGGGTAGATGAAAAGCGAAATCCTGTTGAAGTCCGGGAAGTTTTTCCCCAGGAGGCGGTTGCTCGAAATGATCTCCCTGTCGAACATGAAGGACGCCAGTATCGACGCGACGACTGCGATGGTGTACTGGTAGGAGAATACGAAACCCGAATGGCGCGCCATGAAATACCCCAGGAGATAGAGCAGGGGTACTATGAGAAGCGTCCTGGCATGGGGCCTCAGGAACGCGTACTGGTTATCCATCTGGACCATGCATCAATTTTCGCCCGCAAAACCGCGATGTCAAGAGAATAAAATTTTTTCCCGGTCAGAAGCCGCGGGGCCGCGACATAATCACGAGCGTGCCGTGCTTCCCTGCCGCGGAACGCCGCAGCGGAAGGCCGTCGGATTCGAATGTCAGGTAGATATTTTCGACATCCATGCAGAGTCCCTCGGCGAAACCGTATCCTTCTGCGGAAACGTAGAGCCTTGCCGCGAATGCGCTGAAGTCGAGATGGTCGATACGGCTCCACTTTCGCGTTCCCAGCTTGATGATCCGGTTGGCTTTCCTGGCGAGAACGTAGATATGCCCTTTTTCCGCGAAGATATCCGACGCGTCCGATATCTCCCCTTTCCCGAAAGCACCGAGGTCCAGGTGCGTCACCGTCTTCAGCATCCCGTCATTTTTCTTCAGGCGGTACATGACCGCCGGCCCGCGCTCGTTCAGGATGTAGAACGAGCCGTCCTCCGCGTCGACGGCAATCCCCTCGAAGCCGGCGTTGGCGTCGCGGGAGAAGCGTATCCCGTGCCGGCGGTTGTAGTCCGCGATGTCGTGGGGCAGGACCTCCGCCTTTCCCGACGCATCTGCCGCGATGACGCGCCGGCTGCGCTCGTCCGCGATAAAGAACTGGTTCTCGTGGAACGCGAGTCCTTCGAAGTCAACGCGCCCCCCGCCCCCGGGAAGCTTTACATTCGCCCAGGGCACCGCGGCGCGCCCCCGCGCGCCTTTCACGAACTCGTAGAGGGCGCCGTCGCCGTCGCTTACGGCAATGATTTTCCCCCCGGCCAGCGCGATTCCCGACGGCTCCAGCGGCGCGGCGCAGGACGGGCACTCCAGCGGAAAGATCGAATCGTTTTCCATCAGGTCCACGGGCGCCGGTATGAAGGTGAGGAGCAGGATGATGATACAACTCCAGCCCGCGATTTTCTCGGGAACACCGAGCGGTGTCGCATCGGCCAGAACTGGATGCCCCACCCGGAGAAAGAAAAGCGTCATCAGTATCCAGACTATCCAGCCCGGCCAGAGCGCCGCGAGCGCGACCAGGGCGATAAACGCTGCCCACCCGGCGCGGACCTGTTTCCTGCCGATCAGCGCGTGGAGTATGTGTCCGCCGTCGAGCTGGCCGAGCGGCATGAGGTTCAGGCTCGTCACCAGGAAGCCTATCCAGCCCGCCCACGCGACGGGCGAGGGTAAGATGTCGTGCCCCGGCGGGATGGCGCCGTGGATGAGGAGCGTGATGCCGCGGGACAGGAGCGAGTCTCCGAAGATGTAGGCATAGCTCCCCGGAGGAAGCACTGGCAGGGGAAGCACCTCCGACGCGCGTATTCCCGCGATAACCGCGGCAAGGCTCACGACAAATCCAGCCAGCGGGCCCGCGGCGCCCACCCAGAGCAGGGCGCGTCTCTCCTCCATGGGTGACTTCAGGCGTATCACCGCTCCCAGCGTCCCTATGGGTGAAATCCAGTGCGGCATGGGGATGAAGTAGGGAAGCGTGGCCTTCAGGCCGAAGCGGCGCGCCGCCAGGTAGTGCCCCATCTCGTGGCAGAGGAGTATCGTCATCAGCGTGAGCGAGAACGGAAGCCCCGAGACGAACATCGCGGCGTAGCCGTCCCGCTCCCCAGCCCCGGCAAGCGTGGTGGTGAGGAATGTCAGCAGGAACAGGAGCAGGTGCACCCAGCGGGGCGTCTCCTTCCGGGGGCGCGGCGGGAAGTCCGGTTCACGGCGCGGGCGCCGGGGAACAAGATCGCCGTTCAGGATCGAGACGTATCGTTTGAGGGAGCGTGATATGGATGATGCCATGGGAGAACCGGTCCCGGCGCGGCACACATCCCGGGTGATCCGCGGCGGAGCGTGCCTTTTGTGGGAATTGTGCCGAAGGAGGGACTTGAACCCTCAAGAAGTTGCCCCCGGCGGATTTTGAGTCCGCTGTGTTTACCAGTTTCACCACTTCGGCGGGAACGCGATAACATTAATAAAAAAACACACCCTCTTTGCAACATCATTTTCAGGTGTGTTTCCGTGTACGCCTTTCTATTCGGGCTGGGGAAGCTCGTCCACCTCTATATACTTGCCCTTGGCACGGGCCACTATCTTGCCCATCTCGTTCTCTATCTCGGCCCTGTTCTCGATGATCTTCTTGTTTTTCTTCACGTACCAGCCGCGTATGTACAGGTTCTCGTTGATGAACGCCGACTGGAGGTACCGGATGGTGATCTCGCCGGTCAGGGTCATGAACTCCATGTGCTTGTTGACGGTGATCATGGTCTCGTCGAGGAGCGACGCTATAATTCCTGCGTGGATGATGTTTGGCGGTCCCTCGTGCCGCTGCTTGGCGATGAACTCGCCATACGCGGTCTTGGTATCATCGTCGAACTTCAAAACCAGCCGGAGCCCGTTCTCGTTTTCGGATCCGCAGCCGAAACAGGTTTTATCCTCAAATTCTATCATGTATACATTATTTAGTGTTTCGTTTATTTTTGTCAAACACTTTTTGACATTATGTATTTACATTGTTATGATGAAAATGATACAGTCTGGGCGGGCGTTGTGTCGCAATTCGCGGCGCAAAGGGCCGTTATTGGCCCTGTTCCTTCATCTTTTCCATGAGCATGTCGATCTCTTCCTGGTCGAGCCACTGGTCGACATGTATTTCACCGGGGTTGGTGGTCATGATATACGCTTCCATCGCCATGATGAGGTCTTCCTTGCCGAGGGCCCCCTGGGTGACGAGTATTTCCCCAATGAGGCGCTCAGGGTTGTCGCGCTGCATCACGAGGGATTCGTCGAGCTGCTCGCGGGTGATGATGCCGCTTTTTACAAGGAATTCGCCAACGCGAAGCATTCTTTCCATAAAGCGGGGTCCGTACCTTCCATGGTGTTCCATCCGGCGGTGTGATAGTAAAGTACAGCCCATCCGGCGGCGTGTCAAGTAAAATAGGAAAGGGGAGCGAAAAGGAATATGCCCGATATCATCCCGCCGTGATCGGGGCTGACCAGTAAAAATTGTTGATTTATGCTTTTATCGGAATTAGTATGGGTGAATGAAACCTATTCCGCTCAATCGCCCGAGGGCGATATTTATCGCCCTGCTGGCCGCCGTGTCGGTGCCGCTGCTCCTGGGACCCACGAAATCGGAAAGGGCGCGCGCCGATTACGTCGGAGTGGGCGTCTGCCAGAAATGCCATGGCCTCGAATCGATAGGCAACCAGTACAGGATCTGGGCGGCATCGACCCACGCCTCGGCGTTCGTGGTCCTGAAGGGCGGCAAGGGCAGGGAAGTGGCCCAGAGGGCCGGCGTGGAAAATCCTTCCGCGGACAGGAAGTGTCTCAGGTGCCACACCACCGGCGGCGGGAAGAGCGACACCACGAGGACCGAGGGAGTAGGCTGCGAGGCGTGCCACGGTCCCGGGAGCGGGTATTTCGAGTTCAGCAACCACGCCTCGTTCCTGGACAGGCAGAACGCCTACAGGAAGGCCATCACGCTGGGCATGTATCCGGTTCTCGGCGTGGAGGGCATCAAGGCGCGCGAAAGGCTGTGCAAGAACTGCCACCGGGAAGAAAGGCCCTGCGCGCCCACGGACATCGAGGAAAAGAAAAGGCGGCGGCTGTCCCTCTCCCTCATCGCCGACCTCCCGTCTAAACTGAAGCACCCCCTCCGCAGGTAGGGCAGTCGCGCGGCGGGGTTATCATCCACGTGAAACCCGCCGTTTTCAGCACGGCGCCGTACAGGGCGGCGCACGTGTCCAAGGAGAGCGAGAACCTTCCCCCGTCGAAGATCTTCGTCATGGTGCAGAGCTCGGGCCCCGCGGCGTAGAAGAGCCGACGCAGCGTCGAGGTGTCCGCCCCGACGGGACTGTCGGCGTCCAGGAGGGCGCGGGCCTCGCCGAGGAGCGGGCCCGTCTCGTTCCTGTAGAACAGCGTGATGAGCAGGTTGAGGAGCTCGTCGCGGGAGAGGATCGTCTTGGTCAGGCGGTTCAGGCCAGTAGTCACCTCGTGGACGAAGAGCCCCTCCTTCATGTCCTTGTACGCGATCAGCGGGTATTTCTTGATCTCCGCGCCGGAGTAGGCCTTCTTCACGAACTCCGCCATGTCGAAACCCCGCGCGCCTATGTTTACCAGCACCAGCTCCGCCGGCTTTTCCGCGACCGAGGCGAAGAGCGCGTCGATGGACCCCACCACGTCGAGGGAGTACCCGTACCGCCCCGTGATCGATTCCAGCACGCGCGTGAAAGGGCCCTCCTCCTCGAGGACCAGGACCCTGCCCCGGCTGCACTCGCGCCCGCTTTCGATCATGGCGCCGGCGTACTTCATCGCGAGCGAGTGATCGCCTGTTGGAAGGAGGTCCGATATCCCGAGGTCCAGAAGTTCCCGGCGTTCCGCGTCGCCGGAAGGATTGCCGAGACAGAGTATCGCCGGGCGGGAGGCCGGGCCGCGGATAATCCACTCCCCGAGGGAGGCGAGGCGTTCGGGGATAAGCTCTATCATGAGA
>JAGODF010000298.1 GCA_017998375.1 Spirochaetota bacterium | reverse complement strand
ATGAAGAAATGCCCCTTCCGGGTGTTCCCGGTCATGTGCACCAACCCTGCCTCCTCGGCCATGCGGAGGATTTTGTACGCCTCCTGCTTTGTTATCACCCTGCCGACCAGGGGATGATGGTCGAAGTACCCGGGGGTCTCCGAGACCGCGAGGCAGACCTCGCGCGGTTTCGTGCAGCCGCGGTTCAGGAGCGATGTCTGCTTCTTGCAAATGCACTCGTTCACCGCGAACGAGGCCGATTTCTCGATGATGGATGACGCCTGCTCGTAGGGCATGGGGCTGTGGTCCGGTGAGAGCTCCTTCTCGATGGGGACCACCTGCATCATCTGCGGCTTGTGCGACAGGAAGAACGGCCCCACCGACTTGATATACTTCGCGTGGAGCTTCGCGAACTCCGCGTCGATGCGGTTCAGCTGCAGCTCGTAGAGCCCCAGGATCCACGGCACCAGGCCGTAGCGCCGCTCCGCGCCGCCCGGGTCGCACTCCAGGAGCCCCCGCTCCCACATGGCGTCGAGCTCGCTGGCGAGAATTGCCGTGTCGCGACCGGTCCTCGCCGCGATCTCGCCGGCGGTCTCCTTGTGGAGCCGAAGCTCGCAGAAGAGCTCCGCCTCTGCCGGCTCGAAGACCTTTTTGAGGAGCTCGATCTCGATGCCGCTTTCCGAGCGGGGAAACCCGTTGGGGAGGGAGTCGAGCACGTCGGCGAGCTTGCGGTAAATTGAGTCGGTCATGGCACTGTCCTTTCGGCTGATATTCGGTGTCCTATCTATGGAACCGTGTATTCATGCGGATAACGGCGTGCTTCACACTTGTTCGATACTGCCGCATGACAGGAGATCTGGCTTGACCCATGATTGTTTTTCAAGCGCACGTGATTATATCCCATGCCCTGCGGCCCTCAATTCGTCAAGCCTCTTCTCGAAATGTGTCATGTGGTCGCGCAGGTGCCGCAGGTAATCGACCACCAGGAACTCCAGGGAAACGCGATTATTCTCAAGCACCCATTCGTGTTTTAGAGACTCAGGCTTGATGCTCCGCACGATGTTCGCCAGCACGAGGTTGTAGCTCCTCCAGAGGGTGATAAGCGTCTGCCACTCGACGCCGTTGAAGTGCTGCGCGCCGATCCACGGCTCGGCGAAGTATTCCGGGAAGCGGAGTTCCTCCTCCAGCATCAGGTGCACGAAGCGCTGGTGGTTGTTCGCCGCGGAATCCACCAGGTGGCCGATGATCTCCTTCGGTGACCACGCGTCGGCGGCGAGGTTGATGGAGGTGATCTCGTCGGACAGGCCGCGGTGCTTCGCGTAGAACCGATCCACCTCGCGGGACAGCTCTTCGGCGACTTTTTTCACTGCGTGTGACGGGTCCATATCACCCTCCCCTTCTCGTTTTCTGTTGCTCCCACGGATATACAATCCCGGGGTGATGTATCAATAATAGTTGACGAACCCACTCCGGATTGGCAAGCTTTTTCATGGGGGAGGAACCGCATTTCCACATGCAAAGGATCGTTCACATCGGCGCGGCTCTTCTGCTTGCCGCGATCGCGCTCGTCCTGCCGGAATGCTCCGGGACGGACCGCCGCGCCGATTCACCGTACGTTCTTGAAAAGAAGAAACATATCGTTGCCCTGCTCCGCACCCACTCCCCGACCGGCTACAGGATCGTCGACGGCTATTACCGCCTGCCCGAGAAGTTCACCACCGGCGGTTACACCATCACCGCGCGGAAGGTCGACCTTACGCCGTATATCATGGGCGACTCGAAGCTCGATCTCCTTCTGGCCGTGGAGTCCGTGGTTCATGAGATATGCCATGGTTATTCCTACAACGCTGCCTTTGATATGATCGTACAATCAAGGCTTCCTTTTAATCCTGAAGGGTATTCTTATATCCAGTTCCTCCCCGGCAGGGCAGACAGGCTGATAAAGGTTACGAGGTGCGTTCCCGCCAGGATGATGACGGACTACATCCCCAAAAAACTGCGCGGTCCCGCATTCACATACATGGAAAAACCTTGGTCGGATATTTACGTCCTTCACAACGAAATGCTCGCGTATTACCACGGCGCCTCCGCCGGGCTCGATATCGCGCCCGCCATGAAGGAAAAAGACATACGGACCCTGGGCGCCTGGCGGATGTACCTCCATAATACCGGTTCATCCTACTGCCAGGCGGCCGAACTGAAGTACCTCATCGTCACCTGCATGATGGCGCAGGAGCAGATCGACAGGCAGTCCGATGCAGCCGTCATGGCCAACCGCGAGTTCCTTGCATCGTTCCTGGAACTGGCGGACACCCTCCCGGGACTTCGCAGAAGGCTTGACGCGGAGCGCGATTATTTTCTGGGCGCACTCCGGAAGGCGGGTTACGGCGTGCGGAAGAACGGTAACGACCTGGTGGTTTCGAAGGGTGGTGACTCTCTCACGCTCCGCGATCCTGGCGCCGACGCGGACAAATTCGAACGCGCCTTGGGTTGGGAGGAATGCCGCTTGGCGCTGCGAAAAATGCGAACCGCGGCAGAGCTGCCCCGCCGGTGAGCGCCTTCAAACCCTGTTTATTTTTTCCTCACTTCAATGGAAGGATGATAGTGCAGCGAACCTGAATGCGCATCCGGAAATTTTGACTCTCCCCGGTACCGGTACACCTGTTCCGCCATCACCACGTCAATCTTCGAGGGGCCGTAGACCGCCATTCTTTCCAGGCGCCCGCGGCCATCGTAGTAGAACCGCACGACCCCCAGCAGCACCTCCTTCCCCTTGTCGCCGGCATGACGGACTTCTTCGAAGGTGACATCGATCCCCTTGACGATGCCGAGAAAAAATCCTCCCGAAGTCGACGTCGCGTAGGCCGCTCCGCCGATGGTGCCGGCGACGAACTCGTCGGCGAACTTCTCGGGATGACGGTCCCGGGTGAAACCCGTTTCCCCGGGACCAGGATCATCCAGTTTCATAGTGGCGTCCAGGTCCCTTCCCGCAGCGATCTGTCCCGCGCTGAATCCCTTCTCCGACCAGCGGTAGATGACCCTCAGCGGATTCTTCATGTCGATGTTCATGGCGCTGTCGACAACGCCGATATGGTAGGCCGTATCGGGCCTCCCGTCCACGCTGTAGACGGCATAATAGGACGAAGGCACGCGCTTTTCCCGCTTCTGGAGCCTGTCCGCGAACACCGGGAGGCGCCAATTGTCGAAGGTCATCGCCTGGTAGTACGAGCGCCGCGCGCTTTTCCCATCGACGGTGATGAACTCGTCCCTGAGTGCGAGCCTCCTGACGGAGCACGCCGGGATGATCGTAACCGCAAGGATTGCGAGCGCGGTGATCGTTTTCATTGACCGTACCATATCGCCCTCCACTTGTTTTCGCTTGTTACGTGATGATGCATGATACTCCGCGTGAACCATGCCGTGTCACTCCGCGTCGTGCGCGTACGGCGGCGGAAGCGCGTGGGTTCCGTGGTCGCCGTACTTCTTCCTTTCGAAGCGCGCCATCAGGCTGTAGGCGCAGGGCACGACGAAGAGCGTGAGAAGCGTCGAAAAGATCATCCCGCCGAGCACCGCCACCGCCATCGGGATGCGCGACTCCGCGCCGGGCCCCACGGCGAAGGCGGGCGGTAGCGCCGCGGCTATCGTTGCCAGGCTGGTCATCACTATCGGGCGCAGTCGGACGGGGCACGCTTTCAGGAGCGCATCGCGCAGGCCGTGCCCGTCCTCGCGGAGCTGGTTGGTGAACTCCACCAGCAGGATGGAGTTCTTCTTCACGATCCCCATAAGGAGTATGAGGCCGATAAAGCTGTACATGTTGATGGACTGCCCAAACAGGAGCAGGGCGACGATGGCGCCGGTAAAACTGAAGGGAAGCGCCAGGAGTATTGTGAACGGATGGAGCCAGCTGTTGTACTGGCTCCCCAGTACCATGTACGCGACAACGATTCCCAGGACCAGCGCGAAGAGGAGGCTCTTGAGCGACTCGCCGCTGGTTTTCGCCGCGCCGGTGAGCTCGGTCGTGTAACCCTGGGGCAGGGTTTCCCGCGCGATCTTCATTGCCGAGGACACCGCCTCCTGCTGGGAGAATCCCGGCGCGGGATTCGCGGTGATTGTGATGGAGCGCTCCCGGTTCACTCGGGTGATGGAGAGGAGCGATGTCGTTTCCTTGACGTCCACCACGTCCGAAAGCCTCACGATCTCGCCGCGGTTGTTCCGCACGTAGAGGCGGTTGATATCGCCCGCCTTCGAACGGGAGTTCTCTTTCATGCGAAGGCGTATGTCGTAGCGGTGCCCGCCCTCGGTGAACTTGCCCACCTTCTTGCCGCCCATCAGCGCCCCCACGGTATTGCCAATGCTCACCATGCTCACCCCCCGCAGCTCCGCGGCGATCCGGTCCGGGAAGATGTGCACCTCGGGCTGGCCCAGGTCGTAGTTGGTGTCCACGTCCACGCAGGTGCCGGACTTCTTCATCGTATCGACGATCTCGGCACTTAGAGCGCCCAGGCGCGCCCAGTCCGGTCCCCTGATGATCATTTCCACGGGGAAACCCTTGCGGGGCGTGAGCCCCCGCATGGAGAGGTCGAGCATGGTGACGCGCATGTCCTTCGAAATGGAATTGAGGTCATTCCGGATGGAGTTCATGAACTCCTTTTGAGAGAGAGGTCTTCCCTTTTCCGGATCGCGCGGCCGTTGGTCGGGATCCTTCATCGTAACAAACATGACCGCCGTGTTCACCTCGCCTCCGCCGAAACCACCGATGGCCGAGTAGTACTTCTCGACCTCTTTTTTCCCGGCGATGTACTGTTCCACCTTCTTCGTGAGCGAATTGGTGAAATCGATCGAGGAGCCCACACCGGTCTTGAGTGACACCAGGAATATGCTCTGGTCCTGCGCCGGCACGAATTCCTTTTGTATCGGCACCAGGGCGAGGAACGAAACGGCGAATACCGACACGGCCATGACGATGATCACTATACGGT
>JAGODF010000297.1 GCA_017998375.1 Spirochaetota bacterium | reverse complement strand
CCTCGGCGGCCATCTCGCCGGTCTCATGGCTCCGTGCCGGAACGACGGTGTCCGCGGAGCGCCTGATCATCCAGACGGACCAGGCGTCGCTGCGGGAAACGCAGTGGGACATCGGCGCCTCCGCCATCCTGTCTCCCTTCCCGTGGATCGAGGCGGGCTTCCGGCAGGAACACGTCCGCTCGCTCGCCGACCGCGCCGGCAGGGACCTGCATTTCCCCGAATGGAGCGCCGGCGCCGCGCTCAGGCCGGCGCGCGGTTTCGCCGCGTCCTGGAACATCACCCGCGAATACTTCGGCCTCGTCAACACGTTCGCCGTGTCCGCGAACCTGCTGGACTGCCTTTCCGTGTCGGGAGGCTACTCCCGGGAGACGAGTTCGCTCGCCGGCTCGGTCATCCTCATCGTCGGGGGGATGATGATATCGTACGGCCTCCGGTATCACGGCTACCTGGGCGCAACGCACTCCTTCGGCGCGGCCTTCGTACTGGGCATGCCCGCGCCCAACGAGATCAGTTACCACCGGCGCGTCATCCGCCGCGCGCCACCCGGCGCCGATCCCCGCGCCGTCGACCTGGCGACCTGCAGCGCCGACGAGCTCCTCGCGGTCCCCGGCATGGAAAGGCCCGTCGCAGAGCGGCTGGTGAAGTACCGCGAGGTGATGGGCCCGCTGGGGCGCCGCGCCCTGATCCAGATGGGCGTCACCGCCGCCGAGTTCCGCGCCATGGAGCCGCATATCAAGAACCTCGCACCCGACGAAGACAGGCGGGCGAAGTTCCGTGACCGGAAGAAGAAGAAACAGGCTGGCGGCCACGGGAAGACCGGGCTCCCGTACCGCTCCAACGAAAACCGCCGGGCCCTCTTCCAGGCCCTGGTGCGCGAGGGCGTGAAGGCCGCCTCCGCCCTGCGCGTCGCCGAGATCGCGCGCGGAATCGACAGGAACGCGCTGGATAAAAAAATCGGCGGGCTCACGTTTCTTTCAGACGAAGAAAAAAAGGCGGCGCGACGGGCATGCTCCGCGCGCTGACGGCGCTCATCATACTGCTGGCAGGGAGCGCCGCTGCGGCCGGCCAGAAGGAGGACCGCGTCACCCTCCAGGGCGAGTACCGCCGCGACGCCGTCGACTACGAGGATGCGCCGCGCGAGTTCTTCCGCGAGCGCGCCACCCTGCGCTTCAGCCGGGAAAGCGCGCTCACCGCGGCCCTGGTTCACGAGCCCGGCGGCACGGAGAGCTTCACCTGGAACCTGACGCTGGGCGACCTGTCGCCGGGCATTTCGTTCATTGCTGGGCATTTTTACGCGCACTTCGGCAAGGGGCTTCTCGCCGGGAAGAGGAGCGCCTGGCAGCCCGACGTCTTCTCCCGGCGCGGAGCTATCAGCGACGAGGGGGTCTTCACACCGTGCAGAAGCGGCAACCCCAATTTCGCCTTTCACGGAGCCGCGGCGTCGTTCAGGCTCGCCGGGGAGGATGTATCGCTCTCTATCCATCCCTTCTATTCCCTGAAAGAGCGGTACATCACGCAGGAGGACTACGAAAACCGGACGACCTCCTCCCTCTCGGCGATCGAGTCACGGGACGGAAGGGAGCGGCAGTACCTGGAACCGGTCGACGTTCACACGCGCGGGGCGATGCTGGCGCTGTCCTGCATGGATCTTCTTTCGGCGCGGGCCTACTGGATTGGCGGGGACACCTTGTCGCCCGGCGGCGACGAGGTGTCCACTGGCGGACTGCGCGGTTTTTCCGGAAGGGGATTCACTCTGGAGTACCGCGACGACAGCCTGGCGCTTTTCTGCGAATGGGCGACGGCATCGTCCCGCTACCAGGGAGATGACGGCGGCTCTTCATCGTCGGAGGGTGGGGGATATCTCACGGGCGCGTCGCTGACATCGCCGCTGGTGCGCGCTTCCTTCATCTACAAGAACGCCGACGATAACTACTACAGCCCCTACACCGCCACGATGGGCGAGTACCTCGGTACTGGAGTGTTTATCGATATCACCCTCTTCCCGCTGAAGGGCCTCTCGCTGGGCGCGTCCTGTTCCTCGGAGCGCAGAGCGAACACCGGGAGCGCCGACGACGAGCAGACCGTCGCCGAGCGGGAGCGCCTGTTCATCTCCTGGATGCGGGGCTGGCTGGAGGAGGCGCGCTCCGAGCTGGGGATATCGCGCCGTTCCGACGAGGGCTCCGGGGAACGCAGGCGCTGGCGCCAGAAAATCGCGCTCCGCCCGGCGCCGTTTCTCTCGCTCGGCGCGTCGTCCACCTACCAGACGACGGAAGGCACGGGCCCTTCACGCGCCGGGACCGCCGCCCTGGGACTGCATTGGGGCCGCGCCGCCTCGGTCGCGCTCTCGTACACGCGGGCGCGAGTCGCGGAATCGAATCCGGTCTACGAAAGCCTGCTGCCGCTCAAAAACGCCAGCATGGCGGGAACTTTCATCAGGGAAAGCGGGGACGTGTCGGCAGGGCGGGCGACGCTGGCGTGGCAGGGGCTCTACGTATCGGGGCGGGTATTCCACCAGCGGTACGCCGGCGGCGGGAAGAACACGCTCCTGGAGCTTTACGCCAGCGGTTCGTGGTGAAGCGACGAAGGGGGAGGCCGATATCGCCCTCCCTGTCTACCTGCGCCCCTTCTGCGCGCCCGACGGCTTGCTGATACCGGCGATGAAAATCCCGGCAAGGTCCACCCTGGCGCTTTTCTTGTCCGGGAGCTTGTCGTAGACGTCCTTCTCGCAGAGCAGATCCATCACCCGGGGGCCTATCTTCGCCCTGACGATGGGGTGCTTCTTGAACCGGTAGAGTTTCGGTATCTGGTTGATGACTTCCTGGGGCAGCTGCGCGTTTCCCAGCTTGTCCATGCGCTTGTCGAGGACAAGGATCGTCGTGGTGATCTTGTGCTTGTCGACGAGGTCCTTCTGGAGGGAAGCCTTTCTCTCCACCCTCTTTTTCAGGAAATAATAACCGGCGACCACCGCGGCTATCACCACCGCCAGTATCGTGTACAGAACCCACCATTCCATTGATGCACCCCTTGAAGTAAAATAATAGACTTGTTGCGAAACTTTCGTCTCGCGCCTGTCGTTCCGGCCGCGGCACTTCTCCCGCGTTCAGCGTACATTCCGCGAAACGCGTCACCACGCAGTCGGAGAAGACACGAGAAAACCGTTATCGGACCATACATCGCAAAACCGCTCGTTTGGCAATGAGTTTCCGCGGCGCAACTTTTTTTTTCGGCGGGAGGCTGTCGTTCCAGCGGCCGCATATCTGCGATGACGGCGGCACATGTCATTATTTGCTTGACATTGAAAAATTTTGCATATACCCTATCCCGTCCCGCGCGCGGGAACACCGTGGAAGGGGAGACCTCATGAAAAAGAAAGACAAATGGGCCTTCATCATCAATCCCATCGCCGGCAACGGCGAAGCGGGCCGCTTCGCGCCCACCGTGGCCGGGATGATCCGCCGGCACGGCATCGACGCGGAGACGGCCTTCACCACGGGAAAGGGACACGCCACGGAGCTGGCCGCGGACTTCGTGAAGAAAAAATTCAGCCACGTGGTCGCCGTCGGCGGCGACGGGACTTTCAGCGAGGTGGTCCACGGCCTCGTGGGAAAGAAGAACGTGATCTTCGGCGCGGTGCCCGCCGGGACCGGCAACGACTTCATCGCCATCACCGGCTTCCCCGAGCGCTTCGGCGACGCCGAGTGGGAGACCTTTTTCCGCTGTCCCGTGGCGCGCATGGACGTGGGCCGGTGCAACGACATGCACTTCATCAACGGCATGGGCCTGGGCTTCGACGCCCAGGTCGCCTGGGAGAACTACAACAGCACACTGCACTCCAGGGTCAAGGGCGGCTCCAAGTCAAAATACGTGTGGCACATCCTCAAGACCCTCCTCTTCTTTAAGGGCACCACCATGACCCTCACCACGAACGGGACGACGCGTCCCGCGCAATCCTTCCTCAATACGATCGCCAACGGTAGGAGGCTGGCCGGCGGCTTCTACCTCACCCCGCAGGCGGTGGCGGACGACGGGCTCCTCGACATCTGCATGATCAGCGAGATACCGGTTCACACGAGGATCAAGGAACTCATCCACGTGATCCGGGGAACGCATCTCCGGGACGACGTGGTCCGCTTCTTCCGCACCGACCGGTTGACGATCGATTTCGGCAGGGAAGTGCCGGCGCACCTGGACGGGGAGCTCTACTTCAACTCGAAGTTCGATATCGGCATTCTCCCGGGCGCAGTCGGCATCATCTACAACCCGGCGGGAAAGCATTTCTTCGGGAAGGCGGGAAAGTAGATATTCCGTTCAGGAAGTGAATACTTCGGCAAGACGTATCCGCAATCCCCGGAGAATTTTCACGGAGACTGTGTCTTGTTTCGAGTACACTTGGGGTTTCGAGTACTTTCCGTCCCCCCCGGGAATAAACACCATGAGCGTCTCTTCGGTTGGTTGAATGATCCAGTATTCGCGCACGCCATGCCGCTCGAACAGGGAAAGCTTTTCCCTCATGTCCTTGGCGGCTGTTGCGGGGGACAGTATTTCCACCACCAGGTCGGGCGCTCCAACGCATCCTTTCTCGTCGAGTTTGCCGTGATCACATATTACGCTGATATCGGGCTGTACCACCGTGGACGAGTCGTCGGGGCCCTCCCCTCCCGAGGGAAGCCGCACATCGAAGGGCGCCGGGTATACTCTGCATTTTTTATTCTTAAGAAAATTACCGAAACTCAATGCAAGAGACATCAGTATCTCCTGATGTTTCCTCACTGGAGCCGGGGTCATGTCATATACCACACCATCGATAATCTCCACGCGGACATCGGGATCCCAGTTGAGGTAGTCCCGGTACGTATGGATCTTTTTCAATTTTTTCGCGAGGGGCATGCATCCTCCGGAAAACGCCATAGCTCCTTAAATTGTCCCCGCACACGGGGGACATCCTGTCCCTGATGATTACCC
>JAGODF010000296.1 GCA_017998375.1 Spirochaetota bacterium | reverse complement strand
GAGTACATGCTCGAGGACGCGGATATCGTCGCCATCGCCTACGGCACCACGGCCAGGATCGCGAAGGGTGCCGTAAAAAGATTGCGGAAAGACGGCATCAGGGCGGGGCTTATCAGGCCTATCACCCTGTGGCCGTTTCCCACCGCTTTCATCCGCCAGGTGGCCGAACGCGTGAAAAAATACGTGGTGTTCGAGATGAGCACCGGGCAGATGATCGAGGACGTGCAGCTTGCCGTGATGGGGAAAATTCCCGTGCAGTTCCATGGTCGCCCCGGCGGCGTGGTCCCCACTCCGGTGGAGTTCTCGAGGATCATCTACAGGGAACACGAACTCCTCAAGAAGAAACCGCTATGAAAATAAAGAACAAGTGGCCCAAGTACTACAAGAAGGACGTGGTGACGCATTACTGCCCGGGGTGTGGGCACGGTATCGTCCACCGGATTGTCGCAGAGCTCCTCGAAGAGCTCGACCTGGGCAAGCGCACCATCTGTGTAAATCCGGCCGGATGCGCCGTCCTCGCCTACAAGTATTTCGACTTCGACGTGCTGGAGTCGGCGCACGGCCGCGGCACCGCAATGGCGACGGGCATCAAACGCGCCAGGCCGGACCTTTTCGTCTTCACCTACCAGGGGGACGGCGACCTCTCCGCCATCGGCACCGCCGAGACCATCCATTCGGCGAATAGGGGCGAGCACATTACGGTGATATTCATCAACAACGCAGTCTACGGCATGACCGGCGGCCAAATGGCTCCCACGACGCTGCTGGGTATGAAGACTACCACCACGCCCTCGGGACGAAACCCCGCCTTCGACGGGTATCCCCTGCACATCACGGACGTGGTGGCGCAGTTCCCCGGCGTGGTGTACGCCGAGAGGGTGGCTGTCGACAGCCCGGCCGGGATCACGAAAACAAAGAAAGCAATCCGGAACGCCTTCCAGGTCCAGGTCGACGGTCTCGGGTATTCCATTGTGGAGGTGCTTTCCGCCTGCCCGACGAACTGGAAGATGACGCCCGCCGATTCGTTCAAGTGGATAGGCGACGAGATGATGAAAGAGTTCCCCCTCGGTGTGCTTGCCGACAGGAGAAACAAGGGATAACGCCATGCTATTGAAGATATTATTCGCGGGTTCCGGAGGTCAGGGCGTTCTCACGACGGGTAACGTCCTCGGGAACGCCGCCATGCTGGAGGGATTTTACGTGGTCTACCTGCCGGTGTACGGCGCCGCGATGCGCGGCGGCACGGCCAACTGTACGGTGAGCGTGTCTGACGAGGAGATCGCCTCGCCCGTGGCGTCCTCGCCGGACGTCGTGGTGGCGATGAACCAGCCATCGGCCCACGCGTTCATAAACCGGCTGGACCCCGGGGGACAGCTCATCTACAACTCGAACCTGGTGGATTCTATTCCCTACCGGGGCGACGTAGACGTGTTCCCGGTCCCCGTGAACGACATTGCGCGCGAGCTTGGAAGCGAACGGGCGGCGAACATGGTGATACTGGGCTCCTTTATCAAGCTGACCGGCGTTGTTTCAGTTGAAGCGGTGAACAGGAGCATGGACCTCATGTTCGGGCAGAAGAAGAAGCTCCTTGAATCGAGCAAGGCGGCCTTCCTGGAAGGCTTCGGACGGTTTCAGTATGAAAAAGGCAAGTGACGCGGGAGGAGGAATATCATGCCAATCACACAGGTAAGCGTTGCCATCCCCAATTCGCCCGGCAAGCTCAATGACATCTGCGAAATCCTCGAAAAGGCGGAAATCAACATCAAGGCGATCATGGCGTCATCCGTACTGTCCCCGGTGCAGGTCCACCTGATTGTGAACGATCCCGAGAGGGCGAACAACGTGCTCAAGAGCAACGGTTTCAGCGTATCGACGAAGGAAGTGATTGCCGTGGCGACACCGGACCATCCCGGCGGGCTGAACGCGGTTCTGCGTCCCCTCATCGAGGCAAAGGTGAATATCGAGACCCTGTACCCGTTCATCAACCTCCGTGGCGACGAAGCCATTATCATTATGGAAGTGGACAAGATACAGGAAGCGAAGGAAGTGCTGAAAAAGCACTGGGTCAAGACGTATGGACCGGATATTTTCAAGTCCTGAAAAACGGAACCCCGCCTGATGGCGGGGTTTATTGCATTCTTGTCAGTGACGTGTGAATGCCAGTATGTAGAGACGCGATTAATCGCGTCTCTACATACTGAATTTCGTCATACCTTTGCCGCTTTCTGCTCCTGCACCCTCTTTATCACCTTTTCCTGCAGTTCCTTGTTGACCGGGACATACCGCGAGAACTCCATCGAGTAGTTCGCCCGGCCGCTGGTGATGTTCCGGAGCTGGTTGGCGTAGCCGAACATCTCTGAAAGCGGCACAAAGCCGTTGATCTTCTGGGCGCCCTTCCTGAAGCGGCGCATCGATTCCACCCTGCCGCGGCGGCGGTTGAGGTCGCCCACCACGTCGCCAATGTGCTCGTCCGGAGTGTTGACTTCCACCTCCATGAGCGGTTCCAGCAATATGGGGTGGGCTTTCCTGAACGCGTCCTTGAAGCACATGGACGCGCAGGTGCGGAAGGCCATTTCCGACGAGTCCACCTCGTGGTAGCTGCCGTCCAGGAGCACCACCCTGACGTCCACCACCGGGAAGTCCGCGATGACGCCGTCATCCATGGTCTTGACGATACCCTTCTGTATGGCGGGTATATACTCCTGGGGTATCACGCCGCCCTTGATATGGTCGACGAATTCGAAGCCCTTGCCCGGGTTCGGTTCGATCCGCATCTCGCAGTGGGCGTACTGGCCCCGGCCGCCGGTCTGCTTGGAAAACTTCGTGTTCTGCGTGGATTCCGTAGTGATAGTTTCGCGATAGGCGACCGAAGGCTCGCCCACGGTTGCCTCAACCGAGAATTCGTGCTTCAGGCGGTCGACGATGATCTCCAGGTGGAGTTCCCCCATCCCGGAGATGATGGTCTCGTTCGTCTCTTCGTCGACATGCACCTTGAAGGACGGGTCCTCCATGGTGAGCTTGCGGAGCGCGATGCCGAGCTTCTCCTCCTCCTTCTTGGACGGGGCCTGGACCTTGAGGTCAACCACCGCCGGAGGTATGAAGATCGATTCCAGAAGCAGCGGATTGTTCGAATCGCAGAGTGTGTCGCCGGTTGTGGTGTACTTCATGCCGATGAGGGCGACGATGTCGCCGGGCCCGGCATCGGATACTTCCTCGCGGTCCTTGGCATGTATCCTGAGTATACGGCCTATGCGTTCCGTTTCGTCCTTGGTGGCATTATAGACCTGCATGCCGCTTTTCAGTTCTCCGGAATATATCCGGATGAAAGTCTGCTGTCCCACGTAGGGATCGTGTATGAGTTTGAAAGCAAGCGCGCAGAACGGGTCGCGGTTCGAGGGGTGCCGCGTGTGGGACTTCTCCTCGTTGTCGATGTCCGTGCCCACCACGGAGCCCTTGTCGATGGGCGAGGGCAGGTAGTCCACGATGGAATCGAGGAGCACGTGAATGCCCTTGTTCTTGTATGCGGATCCGCAGAAGACCGGCGTAATGAGCATCTTGATGGTGGCCTCACGCGCGGCCTGCTTGATAAGGGCGGCCGGGACTTCCTGTTCAGCGAGGAAGAGCTCCATGATCTCGTCGTTGAAATCGGCGAGTTTCTCGATGAGTTTCAGACGCGCCTTTTCGCACTGTTCCCTGTATTCCTCCGGGACTTCGACGACGCTGCGCTCGAATTCCTTGAAGATGATGGCCTTTCTCTCGATGATGTCGATGCTCCCGGTGAAGTTCTCCTCTGCGCCGATCGGGATGTGGAAGGGAATAGGATTGGCGTCGAGGTCGTGGTCGAGCTGGTTCACGCACTCGTAAAAGTCGGCGCCGGTCCTGTCCATTTTGTTGACGAACGCCAGCCGGGGCACCTTGTAGCGGTCGGCCTGGTTCCACACGGTCTCGCTCTGAGGCTGAACGCCTGCAACAGCGCAGAATAGGGCGATCATCCCGTCGATGACGCGGAGGGAGCGTTCCACCTCGACCGTGAAGTCCACGTGACCGGGCGTATCGATGATGTTGATGCTGTAATCTTTCCACTTGGAGGAAATGGCAGCCGACGCGATGGTGATGCCGCGCTCCTGTTCCTGCTTCATGAAGTCCATGGTGGCGGCGCCGTCGTGGACCTCTCCCATCTTACGGGTGGTTCCGGTGAAAAAGAGTATGCGCTCGGTCACGGTGGTCTTTCCGGCGTCGATGTGCGCGGCTATACCGATGTTGCGAAGTTTTCTTAAAGGCATTTCTGTCTCCTGTGCTGTGCTGCTGGTACCACACGCGGGCCGTGCGAGAGCTGGCGTCATGCGGCGTAATTAATGATAAAATCCGCCGGAGGCGGATGAGTGGGCATGGAAATTTATACGGCGGAAATTGTCAACGACATAACGCGAATTTTTACAATAATTCGACTCGTATAATGCGTGGAATGCGCCAATAATCAGTGCCCGTTCTACTTGGTCTCCCGGGTCTGTCTACGGCCGATTATGCCGATAATTTCCATCTGTGTCTGTGCCATTGTGGCCTGTTGTGAATCTGGGTGGTCTTCCAGTATCTGCGTGTATATCTCCCCCGCCTTTTTTTCGTTCCCCATCTTCTCGTGGCAGATCGCCGCGTTGAAAAACGCCTGAAGCCCCTCGTCGGACGTGTTGAATTCTTCATAGAGCCTGGTGTAGGCGCGCGCGGCCTTTCTGTATTCGTAACGCTTGAAATGGATGTCCGCTATCGTCATGTACGCTTCCTTTCGATGGAATCCCCGGGAAAAGACCTCCAGGTACTCATTCATGTCGCGGAGCGACTGGTCATAGAGCTTCATGTCGTAAAAATGCCTGGCGTTTTCATATTTCAGGTCATCGGCGATCCTGGACAAGTCGGGCTCTTCCGCCATGTTCTGGG
The DNA here is from genome assembly GCA_017998375.1 of Spirochaetota bacterium. Taxonomy (GTDB): domain Bacteria; phylum Spirochaetota; class UBA4802; order UBA4802; family JAGODF01; genus JAGODF01. The sequence continues at coordinate 41 of JAGODF010000296.1, read as the reverse complement.
CCGCGAGGGGGGCAATGGATGATATCAGGATAATACAGTAT